>NZ_JBFAAF010000027.1:0-100181 GCF_040639595.1 Micromonospora sp. NPDC023814 | reverse complement strand
ACGGCCCGCCCCAGTCGGATTCGCTGCCCTTGGCGCAGTCCCGCTCCAAGCGGCGTCGGGCCGGCCGCTCGTCGGCGGGTGGTGCGCCAGGTCAGGCGGGCAGGCCGGCCAGGTGCTGCTTGACCTGCGTGATCGAGGGGTTGGTCAGGGCGCTGCCGTCGGCGAAGCGCAGCGTCGGGACGGTCTGGTTGCCGCCATTCACGCTCATCACGAACTCCGCGGCCTTCGGGTCCTGCTCGATGTCGACCACCTCGTACCCGATGCCCTCCCGGTCGAGCTGCGACTTCAGCCGGTGGCAGTAGCCGCACCAGGGGGTGGAATACAGCGTCAGCATGGTCAGATCCTCCAACGGTCCGCCCGGCGGCTTGCCGATCAAGCCCAGGCTAACCGCTGCAACGCCGGGCGGAGCTGAGACAATTCCTCGCTGTGGTGGTTCACTCAGCGTCCGAACGCGTGCTCGCCGGTCTGGATCCGGAGCAGCGGTCGGCGGTGACCGCCCCCGCCGGCCCCGTCTGCATCCTGGCCGGCGCCGGCACCGGCAAGACCCGGGCCGTCACCTCCCGGATCGCCCACCGGGCGCTGTCCGGGGAGATCTCGGCCCGGCACGTGCTGGCGGTGACCTTCACCGCCCGGGCCGCCGCCGAGATGCGGAGCCGGCTCGCCGTGCTCGGCGTGCCGGGGGTGCAGGCGCGGACCTTCCACGCGGCGGCGCTGCG
Source organism: Micromonospora sp. NPDC023814 (assembly GCF_040639595.1). Taxonomy (NCBI): domain Bacteria; kingdom Bacillati; phylum Actinomycetota; class Actinomycetes; order Micromonosporales; family Micromonosporaceae; genus Micromonospora; species Micromonospora sp. NPDC023814. The sequence goes on along the minus strand of NZ_JBFAAF010000027.1, from coordinate 99,465 downwards.
CCAGGTGCGCTACTTCGCGCCCCGGCTGCTGGAGGGGCGGGCCATGCCCGAGCTGCTGGACAGCAAGGTCCGGCTGGTCACCCTCGCCGCGGCCAAGGCCGGCCTGCGCGCCGACCGGGCGGCGGCCCGGGACCTGGCCGGTGAGATCGAGTGGGCCAAGTCGTCGCTGGTGGAGCCGGGGGAGTACGTCGTCGCGGCGGCCAAGGCGCTGCGGGACACCCCGCACGAGCCGGCGAAGGTCGCCGACGTCTTCGCCGCGTACGAGCGTCTCAAGCGGTCCAACGGCGTGATCGACTTCGAGGACATGCTGCGTGCCGCGGTCTGGGGGATCGAGGAGCACCGGGACGTCGCCGAGCAGGTCCGCGCCCAGTACCGGCACTTCGTGGTCGACGAGTACCAGGACGTCAACCCGCTCCAGCAGCGGCTGCTGGAGGCGTGGCTGGGCGGCCGGGACGACCTGACCGTGGTCGGCGACGCCAGCCAGACGATCTACTCGTTCACCGGGGCCACGTCGTCCTACCTGGTCGACTTCCCGCGCCGGTACCGCGGGGCGACGGTGGTCCGGCTGGTCCGCGACTACCGCTCCACCCCGCAGGTCGTCGGGCTGGCCAACGCCGTGATCTCGCAGGCGCGGGGCGCCGAGGCGCGGCTGCGGCTGGAGCTGGTCGGCCAGCGCCCGCCCGGCCCCGAACCGGAGCTGCGGATCTTCACCGACGAGCCGGCCGAGGCCAACGCGGTCGCCGCCCGCTGCCGCGCGCTGGTCGACGCCGGCACCCCGGCGAAGGAGATCGCCGTGCTGTTCCGGACCAACGCGCAGTCCGAGGCGTACGAGAAGGCGCTGACCGAGGCGCGGGTGCCGTACGTGGTGCAGGGGGCGGAGCGGTTCTTCGAGCGGGCCGAGGTCCGGCAGGCGATGGTCGCGCTGCGGGCCGCCACCCGCGCGATTCCGGGGGAGACCCCGCTGCCGGCCGCCGTGGTCGAGGCGCTCGCGGCGGTCGGCTGGGCCCCCGACGCCGCCCCGGCCGGTGGCTCCGCCCGCGAGCGGTGGGAGGCGCTCGCCGCGCTGGTCCAGCTCGCCGAGGAGTACGCGGCCACCCCGGAGGTGCTGCCGATCGGGCCGGCCGCCTCCGTCGAGCGCCCGGTCACCCTGGCGGACTTCAACGACGAGTTGGCCCGGCGGGCCGCCGCCCAGCACGTGCCGACCGTCGACGGGGTGACCCTGGCGTCGCTGCACTCGGCGAAGGGGCTGGAGTGGGACGCGGTCTTCCTGGTCGGCCTCTCCGAGGGCACCCTGCCCACCACGTACGCCAAGACCGTCGAGCAGGTCGAGGAGGAGCGCCGGCTGCTCTACGTCGGCATCACCCGGGCGCGGGAGTGGCTGTGGCTGTCGTACGCCTCGGCCCGCTCGCCGGGCGGGCGGGCCCGGCGGCCGTCGCGGTTCCTGCCGCAGCTGGACCGCTCGGGCGGCACGGAGCGGGCCGGCGCCGGCCCGGGGCGGCGGCCGGAGCGGCGACGGAGCCAGATCGTGTCCTGCCGGATCTGCGGCGCCACCCTGCTCGCCGGGCCGGACCGCAAGCTCGGCCGCTGCCCCACCTGTCCCTCCGACATCGACGACGAGCTGCACGAACGGCTGCGCGAGTGGCGCCAGCGGGTGGCCGGCGGGCAGCGGGTTCCGGCCTATGTGGTCTTCACCGACGCCACGCTGGTCGCGCTGGCCGAGCGGCGTCCCGCCCGGGCGGAGGAATTGATCGCGATCGCCGGCATCGGACCGCGCAAGCTCGGCCTCTACGGGGAGGCGGTGCTGGCGCTGGTGGCGGGCGCGGCGGTCGACGACGTCTGCCCGGAGAAAACTTTCGAAATCTCGTCGTAAATTCGTTTGCCCTCGCCCCCGGGCGAGGAATAGCCTCATGGCACACCTCGCGAGCGGCGCCATTCGGGCTGCTCATGAGGGGTCGAGACCGTGTCGGAACGAGAGAACGTCAGGGAGGTGGCACCAATGGAGATCTTCTACATCAACGAGCGTCCGGCGGCGCTGCCCGCTGCCGTCGTTCCGCTGTCGGCTGTCCGGGTGGCCCTCGCCGCTACGCGACCGTCGGTTCCGCAGGTGCACCAGGTCGAGGCTCAGGCCGAGCTGATCCTCGCTCCCGCGCCGACCGGAATCCAGGGGACCAGTGGCTTCACGGGCAAGGGCGTCGATGTCGCCAACAAGCGCATGGACGTCCGCGGAGTTCCACCTCGAGGTAGACCAGTCTGATTCATCAGACGACCGGCTCACCTCGAGGCCGCGGAACCCGCTACCGGGATCCGCGGCCTCAGTTTTTTGCCCGCCAAGTACGTCGGAAGTGCGATCCACGAGATCGAAAACGAGAGAGAGGTGACCGGGCGATGAGTCTGGCGTTGGCCCCGCTCGACGTGAGCGTCGAGGTGGAGGCGAACCTGCCCTGCCGGAAGTTCGACCCCGACCTGTGGTTCTCCGACTCGCCCGCCGAGCTCGAGCTGGCCAAGTCGCTCTGCGGGGACTGCCCGCTGCGCGTCGAGTGCCTGGCCGGCGCGGTGGAGCGGGCCGAGCCCTGGGGCGTCTGGGGCGGCGAGATCTTCGAGCGTGGCGCGGTCGTCCCGCGCAAGCGGCCCCGTGGTCGCCCGCGCAAGGAGGACCTCGCCCGCGACGCGGCGCTCCGGGTCGAGGCCGAGGCGCGGCTGGCGGCCAGTGGGCTGTCCGAGTCGCGTAACGCGGTCCGGCTGGCGGCCTGACATGAACCCGATCCGTCCCACCCACGCCGGTCTCGCACCGGCGACGAGAGAGCTGACCACCATGCTGAACGTTCTTAACGGAGTCGCCGAAATGCAACTACTTCACGAAGCGTTGTCCCGGGCTCGAATGCGCCGGCCTCAGGCCGGTCGTACCACCACGAGCACTGAGGCAACCCGTTCCGCCCGTACCGTCGCCATGAGTAGCCGCAACCGATCGGCTCGCGACCTGGGCGTTCTCTAGATCCACACTGATGCCCGAGGGGCGGTGGCCGGTTCGGCCACCGCCCCTCGGCGTGTTCCGTGCGTCGTCCTCCGGCGCGTGTCGGGCGTTGTCGCGTCGCGGCGACCGGTCAGGGGATCGGGGCGAAGCCCGGCAGCCAGCGTTCCAGGATGCCCCGGTAGGGCGCCTTGGCCTCCAACTGGCAGAGCACGCCGATCGACCCGAGCGTCACCCGGTGGATGAGCAGGTACGACGGCGGCAGGTTGAGCTGCCGGCTCAGTTGGTACGCGGGGGAGCGGGGGCTGGCCAGCCGGGTCGCCTCGGCGCGCAGCCAGGCCCGGCTGAACCGGAATTCCTCGGCGGCGATGGGCTCCAGCATGGGGCGGAGGAAGTCGAGCACCGCCTGGGCGTCGATCTCCTCGGTGGGGGCGATGAAGCCCTCGGACCGCAGGCCCGCCACCACCTCGTCGGCGTTGCCCCGCAGGGCCAACGCGGCGATCCGGCCGATCGGCTCGGGAGTGCCCTCCGGCATCCGGGCCACCGCGCCGAAGTCGATCACGCCGAGCCGGCCGTCCGGCAGCAGCCGGAAGTTGCCCGGGTGCGGGTCGGCGTGCAGCAGCCCGGCCCGCTGGGGCGCGGACAGGTGCAGGATGGCCATCAGCCGGCCGGCCTCGTCGCGTTGCTCCTCGGTGCCCTCGCGGATGATGTCCGCCAGCGGGGTGCCCTCGACCCACTCGGTGACCAGGACCCGGGGCGACGCGGAGACCACCGCCGGGATGTAGATCTCCGGGTCGTCGGCGTACGCGGCGGCGAAGGCGCGCTGCGACTCGGCCTCCAGCTCGTAGTCGAGTTCCTCGGTGATCCGTTCCCGCAACTCGACCAGGAGCGGCTTGACGTCCAGCCCGGGCTGGATCGCCCGGAACATCCCGCCCAGCCGGGAGAGCTGCTTGAGGTCGGCGAGCAGGGCGTCGCCCGCGCCCGGGTACTGGATCTTCACGGCGACCTCGCGGCTGTGCGGCGCGCCCGACGGGCCGTAGCCCGGCTCCCGCCACACCGCCCGGTGCACCTGGCCGATGCTGGCCGCGGCGGCCGGCGTGTCGTCGAACTGCACGAACCGGTCCCGCCAGTCCGGGCCGAGCTGCTCGGTGAGCACCTTGTGCACGCTGGCCGCCGGCAGCGGCGGCGCGGCCTCCTGGAGCTTGGTCAGCGCCTGCCGGTAGGGGGCGGCGATCTCCTCGGGCAGGGCGGCCTCGAAGACCGACAGCGCCTGGCCGAACTTCATGGCACCGCCCTTGAGCTGCCCCAGCACGCTGAACAGCTGCTCGGCGGTGCGCTGCTGGATCTCGGCGGAGATCACGTCGGAGGCGAGCCCGGTGACGCGCTTACCCATGCCCAGGACGGTCCGACCGGCGAAGCCGAGCGGCAGAGCGGCGAGCTTGGCGGTCCGGGACATGGCCCGGCGCGGGATGTCGGTCACCCGGTCATTGTTACCGACTCGGGGGGCCTGCGGCTGCTCTGCCGCCGGGCTGGGTGGCTGGACCCCGCCCATCGGGGGCCGCCGACCGGGCCCGGGGGCCCGCGGGACGGCCGTCGCCGCGTCCCCGCGCGGGTCACCGGCGTCCGCCGGGGCCCACTCGCGGCGGTCGCCGGCGTCCGGCGGGACGGCCCACCTTCGGCGGTCACCGGCGTCCCCGGGCGCAGACGCAGGAGGGGTGCGGGGGCCACACCCGGCGGCGGAACCGGCCGGACCCGGCGACCTCCACCGCGCAGCCGAGCGTCTCCGGAGCGCTCCCGTCGAGCTGGGCGAGCGCCTCCGCCGCCGCGTACGCCCCGGCCGCGAGGAGCGTCGCGGTGGCGCACGCCTGCTCCGCCCCGCCGGCGAGCTGGGCGGCCAGCGCCGGCCAGTCCGGGTCGAGGTCCGTCCGGTGCAGGTCGAGACAGTTCAGGCAGGGGCCGGCGGGCGGGCGGACGAGCGGGCCGACCACGGGCACGCCCTCCCGGAGGGCGACCAGCAGGTGCGGCTGGCGGCGCCGGGCGTGTGCGGCGGCGAGCAGGGCGGCCGGGCGGTCCGCGCCGAGCAGGACGACCAGGTCGGCCCGACCGGGCCGGAGCGGACCCGTGCCCGTGCCCGGGGCGGCGCGCTCGACGGCGTCGCGTACCGCCGGGGCCAGCGGACGGCCGATCGCGGCGGCCGGGATCCCGGTGCCGACCAGGTCCGCCGGGCGGACCGGGCCGGTCAGGTCCGGGTGCACGTGCCCGACCCCGGCCTGGGCCAGGGCGAGGGCGATCGGGGCGCCGAGGCGGCCGGCCCCGCTGACCACGACCCGGGCGGCCAGCCGGCGGCGTAGCACCTGGGCGGGCGTGCCGGGCAGTCGGGCGGCGACCAGCGCCAGCGCCCCGGCCTCGGCGGCGAGCCGGGCCCGGGACGGGCCGGCCAGGTCCCTCGGCAGCAGCGTGTGCGCGGGTACGACCAGGCCCGCGGCCCGCAGCGCGTCGAGCAGGGTGCGGGCCGCGTCGGGCGCCACCTCGGCGGTGACGGCCTGCTCCAGCACCAGCCGCTCGCTGCGGGTGCCGTCGAGCAGGTCGAGCAGCCGGGCCGCCCGGGGATCGGCGATCTCCAGCAGGACGGCGCGGCCCGGCTCGACGCCGAGCTGGAGGGTGTGCCGGTCCCGCCAGAGGCGGGTGAGGCCGGGCAGCAGCGTGGGGCGGGGGAGCGGGGCTCGACGCATGACAACGAATCGTGACCGCGTCCGTGCTGTCCGTCGATCGTTGTCCACAGGTGCGCGGGTCCCTGTCCAGCGCTGTCCACAGGACATCCCGCGATATCCACAACCGGCCGGTAACCGTGTCGGTGAGCCGACAGTGGCGACAGGTGGGGGGCGTGGCGGCGCGCGACCGGCGCCGGCCAGGCTCGGGCCGGGTCGGTCGGGTGGTGGCCCGCGACCCGGGCCAGGCGCGGGGACGCCGGAGGGGGCGGCCGGCGGCCACCCCCTCCGAAGCACCCGTACGGGTCAGACCTTCGCCTTGCCCAGGATGCGGTTCACTGTTGTGCCGCACACCGGACACTTGCCCTTGGCCATGTTCATCCCGGTCTTCGAGACCTCGACGCGTCCCTCGAAGTCCCGCTTCTCCTTGCACTTGACGCAGTAACCGTTGTAGGTCTGGGCCTGGTCGGCCACGGTGCCCTCCTCGTCTCGTCCGCCGGCCGATGCCGTCCCGGCGGGTTGCCCGGCGGCGGGCCACGCGGGCGCCGGCGCTGGGTCGTTCTCCCGCGGCCACCGTCGTGACCGCTGGTCCGCGGACCCTACCCAGGTCTGGGCGGTTCCATGTCAGCTGTGCTTCGCCACTGTGAGCAAGTCGACGTCGAGAGTGTGCATGGCGAATTACGTCTGATAAGTCAGTTTGGCGGGGACACGCCGACCGAACCCGGTCGAATGCCCCGTGCGGGGGCCCCGAGCTGCGCCCCGCCGGGTGATCACCTACGGTTGGGGTGCGTCGGCGCACGCCCGTCGCCGGTCACCACGAAGGGTGACGGCGGCGATTCCCGGCCACCCGTTCAAAGTTTTTTCGGGACTCTGCCGACCAATCACCATTTTCCGGGCGCGTGTCGTCGTGTTGACCCTTGCGGACCCCTGGTCAGTACGCATTAGCTTTCCTTCGTGGCAGGAAACCGAGGCTGCGCGGTCTGCTGATGGCAGGGGCGCGCAAGCCGGTCGTCGAGGTACGGCGCAGCCAGCGCCGGCGACGGACGGTGTCCGCGTACCGCGACGGTGAGCGGGTCGTCGTCCTCATTCCGGACCAGTTCTCCCGGGCCGAGGAGAGCGAGTGGGTCGACCGGATGCTCGCCCGGCTGGCCGCCCGGGAGGGGCGCCTCGCCCGGTCCGACGCCGAGCTGCTCGCCCGGGCCACCCGACTGATCAGGCTCTATCTGGCCGAGCACGGCACGCAGGCGGTGCCGACGAGCGTCCGCTGGGTGACCAACCAGAATGGCCGCTGGGGGTCCTGCACCCCCGCCGACGGCACGATCCGCATCTCGCACCGGGTCCAGGACATGCCGGACTGGGTGATCGACTACGTGCTCCTGCACGAGCTCGCGCACCTCATCGTGCCCAGCCACAACGCCCGGTTCTGGGCGCTCGTCGCGCGCTACCCGAAGACCGAGCGGGCACGCGGCTATCTGGAGGGCGTGGCCGCGGTCGCCGGTGCCCCGCTGGCCGACTGACACCCGCCGCCCGCGCCGTCGCTCGTCCCCGGGCGGCGGGCTAGGGTCGCGGGGTGGCCCGACGTGTGGTGGTGGCGTTGCTCGGACCGGTGACCTGGTCGCCGCCCGGCATCGACCCGGTGGACTGGCGGGCCGCGCTCGCCGAGGACGTGGTCGACCTGTTCGCCACGCTCAACGAGGTCGAGACGGCGGTCGCCGTCACGCCCGAGGATCGCTGGCTGGCCGACGCGGTGGTCTGGCCGGACACGGCCGTCCACGAGGTGCCCGAGCCGACCCCGAACGCCGTCTTCGCCGCCCTCGCCGGCACCGGGTACGACCAGGTGGCGGTGGTCGCCGGGGACGCTCCCGACGTGCCGGGCCTGACGATCGGCAAGTTGCTCCGCCCGCTCACCACCCGACCGGTGGCGGTCGCGCCGGTCGAGGGCGACGGACCGGGGCTGCTCGGCGTGGCCGCGCGGCTGCCCGTGCCGGCGTGGCTGCCGCCGCTGGACCTGGACACCGCGCGGCCCGCGGCCGTGCGCGCGGCGGCACCGCGCCCCGGCGACCTTGCGGTCACCCCGGCGTGGCGTCGCCTGCGCGGCCCGGCCGACCTGGCCTTCCTCGACCCGGCCGTGGAGGGCTGGGAGACCACCCGCGCCCTGCTCTCCGGCACCGGTCGGCCCCGCTGACGGCACGGCAAGCGCCACGCGCGACCCCACCGTGGCGAGGGCCGGGACCGGACCGCCCGAGGGGCGCCGACCGGACGGGCCACGGCCGCACCGCGACGAGGGGGCCACGGCCGCACGCGACGAGGGGCCTTGGCCGCACCGCGACGAGGGGCCACGGCCGCACCGCGCGGGCGGCGCTGACCGTGCCGCCCGACCAGGGCAGGTCGGGCGGCACTTGGTGGCCACGGGTCAGGGGCGGGCGTCGCCGCCCTCGGTGTCGTCCGGGCGCTGCTCCGGCTCGCCCGGGGCCTTCTCCTCCGGGCCGCCCGGCGCGCTGAAGTCGAAGCTCTCCAGCTCGCCGAGGTCGAACTGGGCCATCGCGAAGGCCACCGGGTCGGCGAAGTCGGCGTCCGAGGGGAGCAGGTCGGGGTGGCCCCAGAGGGCGTCCCGGCCGGCGATGCCCCGGTGCTCGGTGAGCGCCGCCCAGAGCGCCGCCGCCTCGCGCAGCCGACGCGGGCGCAGTTCCAGGCCGACGAGGGCCGCGAAGGTCTGCTCGGCCGGGCCACCGGCCGCCCGGCGACGGCGGAACGCCTCGCCCAGGCTGACCACGCTGGGCAGCCGGCCGCCGGCCGCGCTGTCCACCACGTGGCAGACCCAGCCCTCCACCAGGGCCAGGGCGGTCTCCAGCCGGGCCAGGGACGCCTTCTGCGCCGGGCTGTCCTCCGGGGTGAAGATGCCCTCCAGCGCGATCGCCTGCATCGACTCCGGGTCGGTCGGGTCGACCCGGCCCATCGCCTCCTCGATCGCCTCCCGGTTGACCCGGATGCCCGCGGCGTACATCTCCACGGCGCTGAGCACGTGCCCGCGCAGCCACGGCACGTGCTGGAAGAGCCGCTGGTGGGCGGCCTCGCGCAGGGCCACGTAGAGGCGGACCTCGTCCTCCGGCAGCTCCAGGCCCTCGCCGTACGCCCGGATGTTGGCGGGGATCAACGCGGCGGTGCCGGCCGGGCCGAGCGGCAGCCCGATGTCGCCGGCGGAGAGCACCTCCGCGGCGAGCGAGCCGAGCGCCTGGCCGAGCTGGCCGCCGAAGAGCGCGCCGCCGAGCGTGGCGACCATGGACTGCATCGGGCCGAGCTGGGCGCGCGCCTCCGGCGGCACCAGGTCGCCCATCGCGCCGACCATCCGGCTGGCCACCGGGTCGCAGAGCTTGCGCCAGACGTCGAGGGTCTTGAAGATCCACTCGTTGCGGTTCCAGGCCACCGAGGTCTGGATGCCCGAGGGCAGGGCGGACGCCGGCTCCAGCCAGAGGTCGGCGAGCCGCAGCGCCTCCTCGACCGCGTTGCGCTCGTAGGGCGAAACCGCCGGGTCACCGGCGGCGGCGAGCTGACTGGCGGCCACCTGCCGGGCCAGGTCCCAGTTGACCGGCCCGCTGCCCGACGCGGAGAGCAGGTGCTGCAACTGCGACATGAACTGCTGCATCTGCGCGGGATCGTTGGGGTCTGGTGGTTGCCCACCCGGGAGCGCGAAACCGAACGGAATATCAGGCACGACGTCTACGGTACGCGCGCCGCGCCCCAGGTCGCCGCCGCTGGCGTTCCGCTGAGGGCGAAGTCGCGGTTCGCCCGCCGGGGCGCCCCACCCCGGTCGGTACGCTCTGCCGCATGAGACGTCGTGGCGTGACCGTCCTGCTCGGTGCTCTGCTCACCACCCTGCTCAGCATCGGCGTGCTCGGCGCGCCCATCCCGTACGTGGTGCTCGGCCCCGGGCCGACCGTCAACACGCTGGGCAAGGAGAACGGCAAGGAGGTCATCCAGATCAGCGGCCGGGAGACCTCCACGTCCGCCGGGCAGCTCCGGTTGACCACGGTCGGGGTGCAGCCCACGGTCAAGCTGCGCTCGGCGATCCAGGGCTGGTTCTCCGACGACGAGGCGGTCGTGCCGCGCGAGCTGGTCTACCCGCCCGGGGAGAGCCGCGAGGAGGTCGACGAGCGCAACGCCGAGGACTTCAAGGTCTCGCAGACCAGCGCGGAGACCGCGGCGCTGAGCGAGCTGGGGTACCCGGTCCAGGTGGTGGTCAAGACCGTGGCGGCCGACGGCCCGGCCGCCGGCGTGCTCAAGCCCGGCGACGTGGTGACCTCGGTGGACGGGCAACCGGTGCCGGTGGCCGCCCGGCTCACCGAGCTGGTCCGGGCCAAGCCCGCCAGGACCGCGCTGGAGATCGGCTACACCCGGGGCGGCGCCGCCGCCACGGCGAAGGTGACCAGCCGGGAGCAGGACGGCCGGCCCCGCATCGGCATCGAGATCGAGCAGCAGCAGCCGCACCCGTTCACCCTCAACATCGACCTGGAGGACATCGGGGGGCCGAGCGCCGGCCTGATGTTCGCCCTCGGCATCGTGGACAAGCTGACCCCGGAGGACCTGACCGGCGGGAAGATCATCGCCGGCACCGGCACCATCGACGACGCCGGTCGGGTCGGTCCCATCGGCGGCATCGCGCAGAAGCTGGTGGGCGCGAAGGAGGCCGGCGCCGTGGCGTTCCTGGTGCCGGCGGACAACTGCGCCGAGGCCGTCCGCAACCCGCAGCCCGGGCTGCCGCTGCTGCGGGTCGGCTCGCTGGACGAGGCGCTGACCGCCCTGGAGACGCTGCGCGCCGGCGGCCAGCCGACCCGCTGCTGACCGCCGGCACGCGGCCGGTTCGCCGCTGACGTCGACCCCGTCGCGTCGGGGAGCGCGCGCCGACCGGGTGCGCACACGGTCGCCGCGACGAGGGCCGCCGGCCGGCGCGGGGCGGCTCCGCGTGGTCGCCACGTGACCTTGGACCGACGCGTTCAGGAACACCCCGTACTCTGGGTGCCTGGTCGGAGCCGATCACATCGAGCGTGCGGAGCCAACAGTGGTCATGCGTAGCAGCAGCCCCCTGCCGAGGATGAGCCGACGCGGACGCGTCACGATCGGTGTGCTGGTCGGGGTGTTCGTGCTCTTCACCCTGCTCGGCTGGGGTGTCCAGGCGTGGACGGACTGGCTGTGGTTCGACGAGGTCCGCTACACGCAGGTCTTCACCGGCGTGCTGGCGACCCGGTTGCTGCTCTTCCTCGCCGTCGGCCTCGGCATGGCCGTGATCGTCGGCGGGAACCTCTGGCTGGCCCACCGGCTGCGCCCCCGGATGCGGCCGCACTCGCCGGAGCAGGCCACCCTCGAGCGCTACCGGATGCTGCTGAGCCCCCGGCTCGGCCTGTGGATCGCGCTGGTCGCCGGCGTGGTCGGCCTCTTCGCCGGGCTGTCGGCGCAGAGCCGGTGGAACCAGTGGCTGCTCTTCCGCAATGGCGGGGACTTCGGCGTCGAGGACCCGGAGTTCGGGGTGGACATCGGCTTCTACGTCTTCCAGTTGCCGTTCTGGCGCTACCTGCTCGGGGTCGGCTTCACCGCGGTGGTGCTGTCCGTGGTCGGCGCGCTGGCCGTGCACTACATCTTCGGCGGCGTCCGGCTCCAGGGCGTCGGCGACCGGATGACCAACGCCGCCCGGGCCCACCTGAGCACGCTGGTCGCGTTCTTCGTCCTGCTCAAGGCCATCGCGTACGTGCTGGACCGGCGGGCGATGCTGCTGGAGTACAACGACGGCGCCAACGTCTACGGCGCCGGCTACGCCGACGTCAACGCGCTGCTGCCGGCCAAGGAGATCCTCGCGTACATCTCCATCGTGGTGGCCATCGCGATCATCGTCTTCTCCAACGCGTGGATGCGGAACCTGGTCTGGCCCGGCATCTCGCTCGCCCTGCTCGGCGTCTCCGCGGTCGCCATCGGCGGCATCTACCCCTGGGCGGTGCAGACCTTCGAGGTCAAGCCGAGCGCCAAGGAGAAGGAGGCGCCCTACATCGACCGCAGCATCAAGGCCACCCGGGCGGCGTTCGGGCTGGAGTCGGTGACCACCACGCCGTACGCGGCGAACAACCTGACCCCGCCGGCGAGCCTGGCCACGGACACGTCCGTGGTGCCGAACATCCGGCTGCTCGACCCGCAACTGGTCTCGGAGACCTACACCCAGCGCCAGCAGGTCCGGCAGTTCTACGACTTCGGCGAGAAGCTGGACGTCGACCGGTACGCGGTCAACGGCAAGGTGCAGGACTACGTGGTCGGCCTCCGCGAGGTCAACTACCGGCAGCTGACCCCCCAGCAGAACACCTGGATCAACCGGCACACCGTCTACACCCACGGCTACGGGCTGGTGGCGGCGCCGGGCAGCCGGGTGGTCTGCGGCGGCCAGCCGTTCTTCGTCTCCGGCTTCCTCGGCGACCCCCAGGAACAGCAGAAGCAGCAACAGGGCCAGGCGCAGACGAACGAGCAGTGCGCCGCGCAGACCGAGCAGGTCCCGGCGAAGCAGCCCCGGATCTACTACGGCGAGCGGATGGACGAGGGCGACTACGCGATCGTCGGCCAGACCGACCCGGAGCGGAAGGCGGAGTTCGACCGCCCCGTCGGCGAGGGTGGCGAGTCCTACACCTACACCGGTGAGGGTGGCGTCGAGATCGGCTCGTTCACCCGCCGACTGCTCTACGCGATCAAGGAGCAGGAGTCGAACTTCCTGCTCTCCGACGCGGTCAACGACAACTCGAAGCTGCTCTACGTGCGCAACCCGCGCGACCGGGTGGAGAAGGTCGCCCCGTTCCTGACCCTGGACGGCGACCCGTACCCGGCGGTGGTGGACGGCCGGATCCAGTGGATCATCGACGGCTACACCACGGCGGCGACCTACCCGTACGCCGAGCGGATCAACCTCCAGGAGCAGACGGCCGACGAGCTGACGGGGCGGGGCACGTTCCAGCTCGCCCGGGAGAACGTCAACTACATCCGCAACTCGGTCAAGGCCACCGTCGACGCGTACGACGGCACCGTCCGGCTCTACGAGTTCGACGAGACCGACCCGGTGCTCAAGGCGTGGAACAAGGCGTTCGGCGGCGACCTGGTGGTGCCGAAGTCGGAGACCCCGGTGGAGCTGGCCGAGCACTTCCGCTACCCGTCCGACCTGTTCAAGGTGCAGCGCAACCTGCTGACCCGGTTCCACGTGACGGACCCCGGCGACTTCTACTCGGCGCAGGACTTCTGGCAGGTGCCGAACGTGCCGGACGCCCCCGACACCGGCCAGAAGCAGCCGCCCTACTACCTCTTCACGCAGTTCCCCGGCCAGGAGTCGCCACGCTTCCAGCTCACCTCGGCGGTCACCCCGAACGGCCGGGAGAACCTCGCCGCGCTGATCTCCGGGTCGTACGTGGACGGGCAGCCGAAGCTCGAGGTGCTCGACCTGCCCGACCAGACCCGGGTTTCCGGGCCGGTCCAGGTGCACCAGTCGATGACCCAGAACGGCAACATCCGGCAGCAGCTCAACCTGCTCCAGTCCGCGCAGGCGCAGGTGCAGTACGGCAACCTGCTCTCCCTGCCGTTCGGCGACGGCATGCTCTACGTCGAGCCGGTCTACGTGAAGACCGCCGCGCAGAACGCGCCGCCGCTGTTGCAGCGGGTGCTGATGTCCTACGGCGACGGCGGCTCCTACGTGGTGCTGGCCAACAACGTCGCCGACGGCATCAAGCAGCTCGTCGAGCAGGGCAAGCAGGCCGCCGCCCCCGGCGCGCCGCCACCGACCGGCGGCACCCCGCCGGGCGGCACGCCGCCCGCGCTGACCGGTGAGTTGGCCGAGGCGGCCAACCGGGTCCAGACCGCCATCACGGAGGTCCGGGCCGCGCAGACGTCCGGCGACTTCGAGCGGTACGGGCGCGCGCTGAAGGCGCTGGACGAGGCGCTCACCGCCTTCCAGCGGGCCCAGCAGGCGGCGACCGCCCCGACGCCCGGTGCCACGCCCGGCGCCACGCCCAGCGGCAGCCCACCGGCGTCCCCGGCGGCCAGCGGCAGCGCCGCACCGACGCCGAGCGGCTGACCAGGCAATCCGCCGCAGCGCCCCCGGCCCGCGGACCGATCCGGTCCCCGGTGCCGGGGGCGCTGTCGCGTTCCCGACCGGCGGCCGGACCCCCGCAACCCGCCCCCTCCTGACGCCGTCTTCCCTGCAAGAGGCGGGAACGGCCGGGGGAGCGTGGTCGGGAGATGAGGGACGCAACAAGCTTCGACGAGTTCTACCGGAGCACCTCGCGGCGGATGCTCCGCTACGGCTACGCCGTGGTGGGCGACCACACCGAGGCGCAGGACCTCGTGCAGGAGGCGTACGCCCGGGCCTGGCGGCAGTGGGGCCGGCTGACGGCCCACCCGGCGCCGGAGGCCTGGCTGCGGCTCGTGGTCGCGCGGCTGGCCACCGACCGGTGGCGCCGGCTGCACGGCTGGCGCGCGATGCTGAGCCGTACGGGGCCGCCGGAGCCGGTGCCGCCGCCGGGCGAGGAGGGCGTGCTGCTGGTGGGCGCGCTGCGCCAACTGCCGGCCGCCCAGCGGCAGGCGCTCGCCCTGCACTACCTCTTCGACATGTCGGTGCAGGACATCGCCCGGGAGACGCAGGTGCCCACCGGCACCGTGAAGTCCTGGTTGGCGCGCGGGCGGGCCCGGCTGGCCACGCTGCTGCCCGACCTGTCCGTCGAGGATCTGGAGGCGAACGATGTCGCGTGAACTGTCCGATCTCTACCGGTCGCTCGCCGAGGACGCCGACGGCCGCACCCTGGCCGCCCCCGAGCAGGTGCGGCGACGCGCCGACCGGCGGGCCAGGGCCCGGATCACCGGTGCCGCGCTCGCGACGGCACTGCTGGTCGGTGGGCTGGCGACCGGCACCCGGCTGGTGCTGGCCGGGGACGCCACCCCCCTCCCGCCGCCTGCCGGCACCCCGGCGCCGTCGGCGACCGCCCCGGCGCCCACCCCGTCCCCGTCCTCGGCGGCGACGGGCACGCCGACCGGCACGCCGTCGGTGACGGGCACGCCCCCGACGAGGGGCACGCCCACGACGACGGCGGGGAGCACCGGCGCCGCGCCGCCGCGTACGCCCACCTCGGTCCCGGACCGGGCCTTCTTCGTCCAGGCGGCCGCGAACCGGACGGGCATCGACCCGGTCTTCCGTGACACCGCGGCGCTGCCGGGGCTCTGCGACGCCCGGTACGGCAGCGACGCCGGGATCGTGCAGCGCCGCACCCGGAACCTCGCCTACAAGCTGCCGCAGACCCCGCAGGGGTACGTCCCCGACGGCAGCTACGCGCACAGCGTCACCGTCTACCGCCCGGGCCGGGCGAACGGCTTCCTCCGCGAGCTGCGGGCGGCGGTGCGGGCCTGCCCCGAGCAGCCGGGCGTGAGCGGCGGCAACCCGTCGACGTCCCGGGTGCGGCTGCTGGCCGATGGCGGATTCGGCGACGACTCGGTGCTGTTCGAGATCCGGACGCCGGGTCGGGACGTCGAGGGCGAGCCGACGGGCGGCGAGGAGGTCCGGCTGATCCGGGCGATCCGGGTAGGGGACGTGGTGACCGTGCTCTGGGAGCAGGGCTGGGAGGGCACCTCCGCCGAGCGGTCCCAGGTCGACGCCGACAGCCGGCGGGCGGTCGACGCGATCGAGGACTGGCTGGGTTGAGTCGTACGGCGGTCCGGGCTGCGGCGCGCGGCCCGGACCGCCCCGCTCGGGGGTGGTTTTGCGGCGGCCGGGGGTGGTGCGATACGGTATACGAGCCGACGCGGGGTGGAGCAGCTCGGTAGCTCGCTGGGCTCATAACCCAGAGGTCGCAGGTTCAAATCCTGTCCCCGCTACCACGTCGGAACGGCCCCGAGGGAATCCTCGGGGCCGTTCCGCGTTCTCGGGCAGGAACCGGGCTCCGGCCGTGCCTCCGGCGGCGGACGCGCCCCGCAATTCCCAGCCGATCCCAGCCAGTCCCGGGCCTCGGGTCAGGCGTCCCCGGCTGCCTCGGTGGGCGGCCCGGGAGGGAATCCGGGTGGGATCGGGGGCCCGCTGATCATCGGGGCGGGGGATGCGATAGAGTAAACGAGCCGACGCGGGGTGGAGCAGCTCGGTAGCTCGCTGGGCTCATAACCCAGAGGTCGCAGGTTCAAATCCTGTCCCCGCTACTCTCGCAAAAGACCCCGGAGAGAGATCTCCGGGGTCTTTCGGCGTTTCCGGGGTCTTTTCGGTGCCTCCGGACCCGACCGCGCCGGTCCGGATCCTGCGGGCGGGTCCCCGCCGACCAGCGTGCCAGGGTTGCGGTTGTCGGCGAGGATGTCAGCATGTCTTCCTTCGGTAAGTGGTGGGGCCGGCTCAGCACGGTCCTCGGTGCCGTCGTGCTGTCGGTGTTCGTGCCCGTCGCGGCCTGGGCGTCCAGCGGCACGGGTGAGCTGGTGGTGGAGGCCGCGCGGCGCCGCCGCAGTGGCGGCGGCTTCGGCTTCCTCGGCCTGCTCTGCTGCCTCGCCGTGGTCGCCGTGATCGTCTTCCTGGTCCTGCGGATGATGCGCAACCGGCGCGGCGGCCCGCCGCGCTGAGCCGGACGGGTCGGCGCCTGCCGGACGGCCGCTATCCGGCCAGGGCGGCTTCCGCCCTGGCCATGAAGCGCGACGTCGCCGCCCGGCTGCCGGCCGCCCCGCTGCGGATGCTCTCGGCGGCCTCCAGCAGCAGCGCGCGCACCCGGGGATGGCCCTGCGGTGGCGGGCTGGGCGCCGGCCCCAACCGGTCGTCCAGTGCGGTGCCGAACGCCGCCGCGCGCTTCTGCGCCGGGTCGGTGATGCTGCCCTCGACGTAGCGGCGGACGGCGAGGCTGGGGCTGAGCCCGCGTTCGTGACCGAGCACCGCGCCCGCCTCGCCGTTGCCGGTCAGGAAGTTGATCACGTTCGCCACCACGGCGGGATGCCGCGTGCCGCGGAAGCCCGCCCAGAACATCGACGCCCGCGCCCACTGCGCCTCGGGCGGGCCGGGCAGGGCGGCCAGGCCGAGCTCGGCGCCGGTGAGCCGCTGGAGCTCCGGAAGCTGGTGCGACCAGGCGAAGGAGGCGGCCGCGGCGCCGGTGACCACCAGCTGCCGGGCCGGTTCGCCGCTGTCGGCCTGCTCGACCAGGGCGGCGCTCGGGGTGGCCCGGTCGGATCGGGCGCGCCGCCACAGCTCGAACCACTCGACCAGCGCGTCGGCGTCGAAGCCGAGCTGCCGCCCCCGGTAGAGCTCACCGCCCTGGCCGCGCAGCCAGTGCCAGAACGCGCGGTAGTCGCCGGAGGCGTCCATCGTGCCGGCCACCCGGCCCTCGCTGGCCAGGGTGACCCGCCGCGCCCAGGCGACGTACTCCGGCCAGGTCATCCCGCCGTCCGGCTCGGGCACGCCCAGCCGGCGCAGCAACGTGCGGTTGTGGACCAGCGCGGCGGCGGTCTGCCCCGCCGCGACGCCCACCGTCCGCCCGTCGACCTGCCCGTAGCGGACCAGGCCCGGCGGCAGGCTCCGCAGGTCCAGCCGGTGGTCGGCGACGTAGCCGGTGAGGTCCAGGACGATCTCGCGGCGGGCGTACTCGGCGAGCATGCTGTCGTCGACCTGGATCAGGTCGGGCACGTTGCCGCCCGCGGCCTGGGTGGCCAGCCGGTCGTAGTAGCCGTCGACGCCCTGCCAGGTGATCCGGAAGCCGACGTGGGGGTTGCGGTCCGTGTAGAGCCGCAGCACCTGCTCGGTGAGCGCGGCCCGCTTCGCCCCGCCGTACCAGAAGACCGACAGCTCGACCGGGCCGCTCTCCGCCGGGGCCGCCTGCTCCTCGCTGCACCCGGTGAGCCCGCCGGTGGCGAGCACCGGCGCCCCCAGCAGCGCGGCGAGCACCCGCCGCCGGCCCGGGTCCGCCCCGTGACGGGGCAGCGGGGAGCGGGGAGCGGGCACGGAGTCTCCTGGTGGACCGGGTGGGTAGGGCGGCCGGATCATTCACGCAGGCGGCGCGGGAGGGTGTCAACGTCCGTCCGGCCACACCGCCGCACCCGCGGTCGTCGGCATCGATGCCGTCCGCCACCGCCGGAGTCCGTACGCAGGTCGCGTGGTGTACTAGGCCGCGTGGAACTTCTGCACTCAGGCAAGGTACGGGATGTCTACGCCGACGGCGACGACCTGATCCTGGTCGCCTCCGACCGCATCTCGATCTACGACGTGGTGCTGCCGACGCCGATCCCCGACAAGGGCAAGTTGCTCACCGCGCTGTCCCTGTGGTGGTTCGAGCAGCTCTCCGACCTGGTGCCGAACCACGTCATCTCCGCCACCGACGTGCCGGCCGAGTTCGCCGGCCGGGCGATCCGCTGCCGGCGGCTGGAGATGGTGCCCGTGGAGTGCGTCGCCCGGGGCTACCTGACCGGCGGCGGCCTCAAGGAGTACCAGCGCACGGGCGCGGTCTCCGGCGTGGAGCTGCCGCGCGGCCTGGTCGAGGCGTCCATCCTGCCCGAGCCGATCTTCACCCCGTCGACCAAGGCGCCGGTGGGGGAGCACGACGAGCCGATCACCTTTGCCGAGGTGGTGGACAAGGTCGGCGCCGAGACCGCCGAGCGGCTGCGCCGGATCACCATCGACCTCTACCGTCGGGGCGCCGAGTTGGCCGCCGACCGGGGCATCCTGGTCGCCGACACCAAGATCGAGCTGGGCTGGGCGCCGGACGGCACCCTGACGGTCGGCGACGAGGTGCTCACCTCCGACTCGTCCCGGTTCTGGCCGGCCGAGTCGTACCAGCCGGGCCGGGCGCAGTTCTCCTACGACAAGCAGTACGTCCGGGACTGGGCGGTGGAGAGCGGCTGGGACAAGCAGGCCCCGGCGCCCGAGGTGCCGGCCGAGGTGGTCGAGGCGACCCGGGCCCGCTACGTCGACGTCTACGAGAAGCTCACCGGCAACCGCTGGGGCTGATTTCCCGACCGGTGCAGCACCTCGGCCACCCCACGGACTTTCCTGGGGCGGAGGTGCCATGCAGCCGACGTTCGAGGAGTTCGTGACCGCCCGCGGGGGAGCCCTGCTGCGGTTCGCGCTGATGCTCACCGGGGACCGGCACCAGGCCGAGGACCTGGTGCAGTCGGTGCTGGCCAAGGCGTACGTGCGGTGGGCGCGGGTGGCCGGGATGAGCCGGCCCGAGGCGTACCTCAAGCAGGTCCTGGTCAACGAGAACCTGCGCTGGTGGCGGAGGCTCTCCTCGCGCGAGTTGCCGGTGGCCGCCCCCGCTGACGGGGCGGCCGGCCCGGACGACGCCGGCAGCCACGCGGCGCGCGACGCCGCCTGGGCGCTGCTGCGCCGGCTGCCGCGCCGCCAGCGGGCGGTGCTGGTGCTGCGCTACTACGAGGACCTCTCCGACACCCAGATCGCCGAGGTCCTCGGCTGCGCCCCGGCCACCGTGCGGTCGCAGGCTGCCCGGGCCCTCGCCACGCTCCGGGCCACGGTGCCCACGATCGATCGGGAGGCGCTGCCATGAGCCGGTACGACGTCGAGACGCTGCTCCGGGACACCTTCCTCAGCCACGAGGCCGAGGCCGACGGGGGCGCGCGGGACCTGACCGGGGCGGTGCGGGCGCGGGTGGCCCGGCGGCGTCGCCGGGCCCGGGCGGCCGGGGCCGGGGCGGCGGCCGTGGCGGTGCTCGTCACCGCGGGGGTGGTGCCGGCGCTGACCGGCGACCGCCCGGCCCGGCCCCCGGCGGTCGACCTGGCGGCCGAGGACCGGGCGGCGACCGCCGACTGGCGCTGGGAGAGCTCCCTCGGCGCGGAGATCCGGGTGCCGGCGCACTGGACGGTCAACGACTCCGGCTGCGGGATGACCGACGCGCCGAGCGTGGTGCGGGGTGTCGGCCCGCAGCCCAGCTGCTTCACCCCGGAGCCGGCCCACAAGGAGCTCGCGGAAATCGGCGAGCGGCCGGGCGGCGGCCCGCTGACCGAACTGCCCGCCAGGGAGCCGAGCGGGCGGCCGAGCGCCGGCGCGCTGCCCGAGCGGGCCGTCGAGGTGAGCGGGGTGCCCGCCGTCCGTGCCGAGGGGCGGCTGCCCGACGGCCGCTACGCCGGCACCGTCACCGTCTCCGCCCGGCAGGTCGCGGTGACCGTGCGGACCCGGGACGAGGCCACCACCCGGCGGATCCTGGACAGCCTCCGGCTGGTGGAGACCGACCACGCCGGCTGCCCCACCCGCCGCCCGTTTGTCGCCTCGGCCCCGCCGCCGGAGCAGGACAGGTCCGGCGCCCCGGTGCCCGAGGTGGCCATGCTCCCGGGCCGCACCCCCTTCGTCCCGGCCGATCCGTCCTCGATCGCCATCTGCGCCTACGGGGAGGAGAGGGACGGGGTGCACGGTGACCGGCTCCGGACGTCGGCCCGGCTGACCGGCTCCGACGCGGCCGCCCTCGCGAGCGCGCTCAACAGGGCACGGCCCGGCGGCAACCCCGACCTCGCCGGAAACGACTGCCGGCCCGACCCGGCCCGCTACGACGCCCTGCTCCTCGTGCGCGGCCCGGACGGCGAGACGCCGGTCCGGGTCACCTACAGCGGCTGTTCCGAGCTGGGGTTGGACAACGGGGTGCGCCGGGCGGCCGTCACCATGACGCTCCTCGCGCAGATGATGCGGCCACTGAAGACCGGCTACAGCATGCGGGCGAAATTTCCCGACTAGTCCACCCAGTCGAGGGTGCGCTCGACGGCCTTGCGCCAGTTGCGCAGCTCGCGCTCGCGGTGGGCCGGGTCCATGGTCGACTCCCACTGCGCGTCGGAGCGCCACTTGGCGCGCAGCGTCGCCAGGTCCGGCCAGAAGCCGACTGCCAGGCCGGCCGCGTACGCGGCGCCGAGGCAGGTGGTCTCGGTGATCCGGGAGCGGACCACCGGCACGTCGAGCACGTCGGCGAGGAACTGCATGAGCAGCCCGTTGGCGGTCATGCCGCCGTCGACCCGGAGCCGGCGCAGGGCCACGTCGGAGTCGGCGTTCATCGCGTCGACCACCTCGCGGGTCTGCCAGGCCGACGCCTCCAGCACCGCCCGGGCCAGGTGCCCCTTGGTGATGTAGCCGGTCAGCCCGGCGATCACGCCCCGCGCGTCGCTGCGCCAGTGCGGGGCGAACAGCCCGGAGAAGGCCGGTACGACGTAGCAGCCGCCGTTGTCGTCGACGGTGCCCGCCAACGCCTCCACCTCGGGGGCGGTGGAGATCAGCCCGAGGTTGTCCCGCAGCCACTGCACCAGCGAGCCGGTGACCGCGATGGCCCCCTCCAGCGCGTACGCGGCGGGCTGGCCGTCGATGCGGTAGGCGACCGTGGTGAGCAGGCCGTGGGCGGAGGGGACCGGGCTGGCGCCGGTGTTGAGCAGCAGGAAGCTGCCGGTGCCGTAGGTGCACTTCGCCTCGCCCGGCTGGAAACAGGTCTGCCCGAACAGGGCGGCCTGCTGGTCGCCGAGCGCGCTGGCCACCGGCACCCCGGCCAGCACCCCGGTCGCCTCCCCGTAGACCTCGGCGGAGCTGCGGATCTCCGGCAGCACGGCGGCCGGCACGCCCATCGCGTCGAGCAGCTCCGGGTCCCAGTCGAGGGTGGTCAGGTCCATCAGCATGGTGCGGCTGGCGTTGGTCACGTCGGTCACGTGCCGGCCGGTCAGCTTCCAGACCAGCCAGCTGTCCATCGTGCCGAACAGCACCTCGCCGGCCTCGGCGCGCTCGCGCAGCCCGTCGACGTGGTCCAGCAGCCAGCGCAGCTTCGGCCCGGCGAAGTAGGTGGCCAGCGGCAGGCCGGTGCGGGAGCGGAACCACTCCTCGCCGTACGCCTGCGCCAGCTCGCGCAGCAGCGGCCCGGTGCGGGTGTCCTGCCAGACGATCGCGTTGGCCACCGGCCGCCCGGTGGCCCGGTCCCAGACGAGGGTGGTCTCCCGCTGGTTGGTGATGCCCACGGCGGCGAGCCCGGCGGCGTCGGTCCCGGCGGCCCGCAACGCCTCCCGGACCACCAGTTCCACGTTGTCCCAGATCTCCTCGGCGTCGTGCTCCACCCAGCCGGGCCGGGGGAAGATCTGCCGGTGCTCCCGCTGCGCCACGGAGACGATCTCCCCGGCCTGGTCGAAGACGATGCACCGCGAGGAGGTGGTGCCCTGGTCGATGGCGGCGACGTGCTGGGGGGTCACGGCAGCACCGTACCCGGACCGGCCGCGCTCCGCCGACCGGCGCGGCCCCGATCGGGGCCCGGTCCGGGTGCCGTCCGTACGATGTGCGGACGTGCGTGACATCGCCGTTTTCAGTGGTACCGCCCATCCCGACCTCGCCGCCGAGATCTGTGCCCACCTCGGTGTGCCCCTGCACCCGGTGCGGGTGTCCCGGTTCGCCAACGACTGCCTGGAAGTGCAGTTGCAGGCCAACTGCCGGGAGCGCGACGTCTTCCTGATCCAGCCCCTGGTCCCGCCCGTGCAGGAGAACCTGGTCGAGCTGCTGCTCATGATCGACGCGGCCCGGGGCGCCTCCGCCGGCCGGATCACCGTGGTGCTGCCGCACTACGCGTACGCCCGGTCGGACAAGAAGGACGCGCCGCGCATCTCCATCGGCGGGCGGCTCGTGGCCGACCTGCTCACCTCGGCGGGGGCGGACCGGGTGCTGGCGATGACCCTGCACTCGCCCCAGGTGCACGGCTTCTTCAGCGTGCCGGTCGACCACCTGCACGCGCTGCGCGAGCTGGCCGCCCACTTCACCCGTTACGACCTGGGCAACACGGTGGTGGTCTCGCCGGACCTGGGCAACGCCAAGGAGGCCGCGGCGTTCGCCCGCCGGCTCGGCACGCCGGTGGCGGCCGGGGCGAAGCAGCGGTTCAGCGACGACCGGGTCAAGATCAGCGCGGTGATCGGCGACGTGGCCGACCGGGACGTGATCGTGCTGGACGACGAGATCGCCAAGGGCAGCACGGTGGTCGAGCTGATGGAGCACCTGCGCGAGCGGAAGGTCCGCTCGATCCGGCTGGCCTGCACGCACGGCCTCTTCTCCAGCGGCGCGCTCCAGCGGCTCAGCGAGCAGCAGGGCGTGCTGGAGATCGTCTGCACCAACACCGTGCCGATCCCGGCCGACAAGCGGGTGCCGAAGCTGGCGGTCCTCTCGGTGGCTCCGGCGCTCGCCGAGGCGATGCGCCGCATCCACAACGGCGAGTCCGTCAGCGCCCTCTTCTCCTGACCCACCCCACCCCTCCCCCCTTCCACCCTCCCCACTCCCGCGATCTTGCACTTGTGGCCCCGGCGAATCGGGTACGCCGCCCATTTCGAGGGCCGAAAGTGCAAGATCGTCGGGCCGGGGGAGGGAGGGGAGGGGGTTAGTCGCGGCGGTGGCGGCCGATGTGTTCGGGGGTGCCGACGGCGGCGCTGATCCGTACGGTCGTGCCGGCGGCGCCGGTCTCGACCTCCATGCTGTCGCTCAACTCCCGGGCCAACCAGAGGCCCCACCCGCCGGCGGTGTCGGGTGCGGGGCGGGCCCGGTCGCCGAGCCGCTGCTTGCTGATCCCCCCACCGTGGTCGGAGACCTCGCAGACGAGCAGCCCCGACTGCCGCCACAGTCGCAGCCAGCCCCGGCCCCCGCCGTGCCGGACCGCGTTCGTGATCAGCTCGTTGACCGCCAGCACGAAGTCGTCCAGGCGCTGGCCGGCCAGCCCGGCGGTGTGCGCGCAGGAAGTGACCGAGTGTCGCAACTCGGTCACCTGGGCCTGGTCGAAGGCTTCGGCGATCAGGAGAGAAGGTTCGATGGGCACAACCGTACGCGGTGCCGGGGATTCTGCACTCGTCATGGCCCCGTCCCGACAGCGGATCACAGAACTTGTTGCGGAATTCCCACCGTACGCCAGCGCTTCCCGGCGTGCATCCGCCAGCCCGTCGGCCGCCGGGCGGGCTGTGGCATCGTGACGACCGTGCCGACGCCGCCCGGTGGTTTCGAGGTCCCGCTCTGGCGGGCCATCGCCGTGTTCCGGGTGGCCTCCCTGGCGTACGTCTGGGTGCTGACGCTCCGGCACTTCGACCGGTACGCCCACCCCCTGGCGGCCGTCGGCGTGGTCCTGCTGATGGCGGCCTGGACCGGGGTGACCGCCGTCGGCTACGCCCGCCCGGCCCGGCGGGGCTGGCCGCTGCTCGCCGCGGACCTCGCGGTCGTCCTCGGCATCCTGCTGGTCAGCCCGTGGGTGGTCGGGCGTGCGGCGCTCGCCGCCGGGGTGCCGACCCTGGCGGTGGCCTGGCTGGCCGGCCCGGTGCTCGCCTGGGCCGTCTCCGGCGGGCGGCGCCGGGGCACCGTGGCCGCCCTGGCGGTCGGCGCGGCGGACCTCGTCACCCGCGAGCGGATCGGCGAGTCCTCGCTCACCGGGGTGATCCTGCTGCTGCTCGCCGGGGTCGTGGTCGGGCACGTCGCCCGGCTGGCGGTGACCGCCGAGGAGCGGCTGCACCGGGCGGTGGAGCTGGAGGCGGCGACCCGGGAGCGGGAGCGGCTGGCCCGGGACATCCACGACGGCGTCCTCCAGGTGCTCGCCCTGGTGCAGCGGCGCGGCGCCCACCTGGACGGCGAGGCCGGCGAGCTGGCCCGGCTCGCGGGGGAACAGGAGGCCGCGCTGCGCGCCCTGATCGCCGGCACCGCGCCGGCCGGCGCGGACACCGACGGCGGGTCGGTGGACCTGCGGGCGCTGGTCGGCCGGTACGCCTCGGCGGCGGTCTCGCTGTCCGCGCCGGCCACCCCGGTGACGCTGCCCGGTCCGGTGGCCCACGAGCTGGCCGCCGCGACCGCCGCCGCGCTGGACAACGTCGCCCGGCACGCGGACGGGCGGGCCTGGGTGCTGATCGAGGACGAGGGGGCGACGGTGACGGTCTCCGTCCGCGACGAGGGGCCGGGGTTCCCGGACGGCCGCCTGGCCGAGGCCGCCGCCGAGGGGCGGCTCGGCGTCGCACGCTCCATCCGGGGCCGCCTCGCCGACCTCGGCGGCACGGTGCGGATCACCTCCGCGCCCGGTGCCGGTACCGAGGTGGAACTGACCGTCCGGAGGGAGGAGCGACGGTGAGCGCGAGGAACGAGCCGGATCCGCGAGCCCCGCAGTCGCGAGCGGCGGTGCGCGCGAGGAGTGAGCCGGGTCCGCGAGCCCCGGGGTCGCGAACGAAGATGGGCCCATGACGGGTGTGCGCGTGATGGTGGTCGACGACCACCCGATGTGGCGGGAAGGGGTGGCCCGGGACCTCACCGAGGCCGGCCACGTCGTCGTCGCCACCAGCGGCGAGGGCCGGCAGGCCGTCCGGGTGGCCGCCGCCGCCCGGCCCGACGTGGTGGTCCTCGACCTGCAACTGCCGGACGTCTCCGGGGTGGAGGTGATCCGCGGGCTGCGCGCCGCGCTGCCGGAGGTGCGAGTGCTGATGCTGTCGGCCAGCGGCGAGCAGCAGAGCGTGCTGGACGCGGTGAAGGCGGGCGCCACCGGCTACCTGGTGAAGTCGGCCGCCCCGGCCGAGTTCCTGGACGCCGTGCGCCGGACGGCGGCGGGGGAGCCGGTCTTCACGCCCGGGCTGGCCGGCCTGGTCCTCGGCGAGTACCGCCGGCTGGCCGCCGCCCCGGCCGGGGCCGCCCCGACGGCGGGCCGGGACCCGGCGCCCCGGCTCACCGACCGGGAGACCGAGGTGCTGCGCCTGGTGGCCAAGGGGATGTCCTACAAGCAGATCGCCGACCGGCTCGGGCTGTCGCACCGTACGGTGCAGAACCACGTGCAGAACACGCTGGGCAAGCTCCAGCTGCACAACCGGGTCGAGCTGACCCGGTACGCGATCGAGCGGGGCCTGGACGACTGAGGGCTGCCGGACCGCTCCGACAGCCCTCCGGCCGCCTCAGACCGAGTGCGGCGGGCGCGTCTCGTGGATGGCCAACTCCTCGGCGCTCGCCCCGCCGCCGGCCGAGCCGGCGTCGTACGCGACCGAGTCGGTCTCCTGGTCGGTGTGCGCCCCCTCGTCCGGTTCGACGAGCCGGCCGACCTGGGCGTCGGCGGTGGTGCCGAGCTTGCCGTGGTCGTAGAGGGAGACCGGCGAGTCCGGGTCGGAGGTGGGCCCCGGGTCGATCACGTCCGCGTCGAGCTGGGCCTGCGCCGCGGCCTCCTCGCTGTCGGCCTCGGCGGCGATGTCCGGGTCGACGGGGCCGGCCAGCGGGTCGTCGGCCGGGCGTTCGCGCTGCTCCCGGTCGAGCTTGTAGTCCAGCGACTCGCCGTCGAGCTGCTCCTCGGCGGTGGTCCCGTACCGGTCCACCGCCACCGGCGTCCGGTCGGCGGGTAGCTGCGCCGGCTCCGGTCCGTCCGCCTCGCGCCCGGTCAGGACGTCGTCGTTGGCGGTCGAGTCGTCGTCGGCGGTGTCGGGCAGGCCCTCCGCCTCGGGGTCGGACACGGGGGTCGGGTACTGGTCGTCGCGCATGGCTGACCACTACCCACTGCCCTCCCGGCGTAACCGGTGCCGGGCGTGGCCATCCGGGCGGAAGCGTCGCCTTCCGGGACGGACGGGGAGGATCGGGGCGGCCGTCAGCCGCCGAGGCCGGCCTCGTCCGCGGCGTACAGGACGCACCAGACGACCTTGCCGTCCGGCACCCGGCTGCTGCCCCAGCGGCGGGCGACGGTGTCGATCAGCAGCAGGCCGCGCCCGCCGACGGTGTCCACCGGTGCCGGCCCGGCGAAGGTCGGCTGCCGCGACGAGTGGTCGCGCACGGCGAGGTGCAGGGTGTCGTCCCGGGGCGCCAGCCGCACCGTCATCGCGGTGTGCGCGTGGGCGACCACGTTGCCGACCAGCTCGGTGACCGCGATGCACCCCGGCTCGGCCAGCTCGTCCAGCCCCCAGCGGCGGCAGCCCTCGGTGACGAGGTGCCGGGCCTCCCGGGCGGCTTCCACGGCGGGTGGGAAGTCGGCGTTGACCACCGCGGCCATCGGCGCGGCGGCCAGCCCGGCCGTCGCCCCCTCCAGGGTCGGCCAGGCCGGCGCGCCGTCGACGGTGCCGGTCGGGTCGCAGAGGAGCAGATCGGCGGCGGGCCAGTCGAGGACCTCCCGGCGCACCTCCGCGAAGACGCCCCGGGCGGCCGGATCGGGCATCTCCAGGCCGGTCAGGTCGGCCACCACCGGGCCGGGCCGGGCGCAGAGCCGGGCGAGCAGCCCGGCGCGCACCGTGCCGACCTCAAGCCGGTCGAGGACGCCGGTCAGCCGGACCAGCCCGGACGACTCGTCCGTCTCCACCCGGCAGCGCACGTCGGTCGGCATGATCGTTCCATTGTGCCCTCCCGGGCCGGGCCCCGCACCGCTCCGCTCGGCCCGGCGCATCAGCGGTCCGTCCGCGCTCGGCGGGCCATCGCCGCCACCGTCCCGACGGCCGTTCCCGCCGCCGCCAGCCCGAAGGCGGCGGTCATCCGCACCAGGTGCCGTCGCCGGCCGTGCCAGCCGCCGTCGCGCCGCGCCGCCGCGTCGGTCTGGAAGACGTTGCCGGTGCTGTCGAGCCGCGGGGCCGGTCCGAACTGGGTCCGGTGGGCGTACCAGCCGAGCGCCCGTTCGGCCAGCGCCGGGGCGACCCGCCACTGCAGGCCGATCAGCCGGGCGGCCCCACCGGCGTACGCCTCGCGCCGCGGCCGGCGCAGCATCCGGACGATCGTCTCCGCCACCACCTCCGGCGGGTAGACCGGGGGCGGCGGCACCAGTTCCCGCCCGCTGTGGTTGGCGGCGTGCCGGAAGAACGGGGTGTCGATGGTGGCCGGCAGCACCGTGCAGATCGAGATGTTGCCCCGCCCCGTGACCCGCAGCTCCTGGCGGACCGTGTCGGCCAGGCCGCGGATGCCGTGCTTCGTGGCGTTGTACGCCGACTGGTAGGGCATCGCCACCTCGGCCAGCACCGAGGCGTTGTTGACCAGCACCCCGCCCCCCGCCGCGCCGAGGTGGGGCAGGGCGGCCCGGGTGCCGTACGCGGCGCCGAGCAGGTTCACCTCCAGCACCCGACGGAACTCCTCCACCGGGATCTCGTCGAAGAGCCCGACCGCGCTGACCGCGGCGTTGTTGACCCACCCGTCGATCCGGCCGAACTCGGCCACCGCGCGGGCGGCGAGCCGCTCGACGGCCGCCGGGTCGGTCACGTCGGTCGGCACGACCAGCGCCCGCCCGCCCAGCTCCCGGCACCGCTGCGCGACCTGCCGGAGGGCCGGCTCGCTGCGGGCGGCCAGCACGACGGCGGTGCCGCATCGGGCAAGGGCGTACGCCGTGGCCGTCCCGATCCCGCTGGAGGCGCCGGTGAGCACCACGGTGGCGTCGGCGAGGCTGCGGGTGAGAGGCATTCCTGGGCGGTACCCCGGTTGGCAGGGGTCATGCGGCCGGTTGTGGGTCGGATGACGGTCGGTGGGTGACGCGTGACCCGGCCGCGACGCTTGCCGTCGCGCAAGCACCCGCCGGGCTCTTCCCGATCTGCCAGGTTTCGGCTCCCGGGGGTCTGGTTAATGGGACCCTCTGACCGAGGACCACCGCCCGAGAAGATCGCATGGAGGTGACCCATGCGCGTCGGCCTCGTCTGCGCGCACGCCGGCCCGCCCAGGCGTGCCGACGCTCCGACCGTCGGCACCCACCAGCACATCGCGAGGGTCGCCGCCGAACTGGCCGCGCGGGGCCACGACGTCCGGGTGTACGAACGGCGCGACGACCCGGGCCTGCCGGACACGGCGACGGTCGACGGCTACCGGGTGGAGCGGGTGCCCGTCGGCCCGGCCGCCCCGATTCCCACCGCCGAGCTGGTCCCCCACGTGGCCGAGTTCGGCACCTGGCTGGCGGACCGGTGGGCCGGCGACTGGCAGCCGGAGGTGGTGCACGGGCACTACTGGATCGGTGGGCTGGCCGCGGCGCACGCGGTGCGCGAGACCGACACCCCGGTGGTGCAGACCTTCCACTCCCTCGGTGTCGAGCAGATGCGCCACCTCGGCCGCGAGTACGACGGCCCGGGGGAGCGGATCCCGCTGGAGCGGGCGCTGACCCGGGCGGTGGACGTCGCGGTGGCCCAGTGCAACGACGAGGTCGACGAGCTGACCCGGATGGGGCTGCAACGCGCCTCCGTGGCGATGGTGCCGGCCGGCGTCGACACCGAGCAGTTCCACCCCGACGGCGAGGCCGCGCCCCGCGACCAGCGGGCCCGGATCCTCTCCGTCGGACTGTCGGCCGGGCACGGCCAGGAGGACCTGATCCGGGCCATGCGGCTCGTCGGCGACGCCGAGCTGGTGATCGCCGGCGGCCCGCCCGCCGAGCAGCTCGCCGGCCACGCCGAGGCCCGCCGCCTGCGCGAGCTGGCCGAGCGGAACGGGGTGGCCGACCAGGTGACGCTGGTGGGCGCGGTGCCGCACGAGCAGATGGCCACCTGGTACCGCTCGGCCGACGTGGTCGCCTGCACCCCGCACTACTCGTCCGCCGGGCGGGTGTCGCTGGAGGCGATGGCCTGCGGCGTGCCGGTGGTCGGCTACGCCATGGGCGGGATCGCCGACGCGGTGGTCGACGAGGTCACCGGGCGGCTGGTGCCGCCGGGCGACGTGCGCGTCCTCGGCGTGACCCTGCGCCGGCTGCTCTCCGACAACGCCGGACGGTTCGCGTACGGGCACGCCGCCGTCGACCGGGTGCGGTGCAGTTACACCTGGGAGCGGACGGCGGGCGCGCTGGAGCGGCTCTACGAGCGGGTGGTGCGCCGCCGCAAGCCGGTCGAGGCGGCCTGAGGGAGCACCCCGCCGGCCCCGTGCCTCAGAGCGGGCGGCCGACGCCGACCACGGCCCGGTCCCGTGCCCCGGCCACCGCGTGGTGGTGCTGGGGTTCGGCGTACCGGGTGAGGCCGATGACCGCGGCGAGGGTGACCAGGAACCCGGCCGCGGCGAGCCACTCCCGGCCGGGCCAGATCTTGTCGTTGAGCAGCAGCAGGCCGACGATCGCGGCGGGCACCGCCCCGGCGGCGTCCATCGCCGCCACGGCGGCCGTGGTCGAGCCGCGCTGCATGGCCAGGCCGAGCAGGAGCTGGCCGACGATCGAGTGCGCGATCAGCAGGTAGAGCAGCGGGTCCCGGACGAGCGCCTCCGCCGTGGAGGCCGAGGCCAGCGGCCGGGCGGCCACCGCGGCGGCGGAGAACGCCAGCCCGGCCAGCGAGCCGAGCGCCACCGAGCCCGGCGCCCCGTGCAGGCGTACGGCGAAGAAGCCGAGCACCGCGATCACGCCGAGCACCACCGCCAGGGCGATCATGCCGGCGGTGCCGAGCGGCTTGGACGGCGCGGGCCGGGCGGAGAGCACCAGCGCGGAGATCCCGGCGAAGAGCAGCACCAGCAAGGCCACCTCGGCCGCCGGCAACCGCCACTTCAGCACCAGCACGCCGAGCAGGGCGGTGACCCCGAGCCCGGCCGCGACGCTGGACTGCACCAGGAAGAGCGGCAGGTCCCGCCGGGCCAGGAAGGCCAGCACGAACCCGGCCACCTGGCAGACCAGCCCGACCAGGTAGGTGCGGTGCCCGGCCAGCCGCAGCAGCAGCCCCGGGTCGAAGGTGTGGTGGACGGTGGTGCGGGCGGCCGCGACCGACTGGAGCAGGTTGGCGACGCCGTACGCGACGATCATCGCCGCGAGGAAGCACCACCCGGAGGAGACCACCTGGCGAGGATAGAGGTTGCCGGAGGTCAGTGCTCGGCTGGCCGACCCAGCCGGGCGAGGATGTCGGCGTGCAGCGGGCCGTTGCTGGCCACCGCGCTGCACTCGGTGCCGGCGTCGCCCGAGGGCGCGGGCCGACCGGCCAGGTCGGTGAACGTCCCGCCCGCCTCGGTGACGATCGGCACCAGCGCGGCGACGTCCCACAGCGACAGCTCCGGCTCCACCATCACGTCCAGCGCGCCCTCGGCGAGCAGCATGTAGCCGTAGAAGTCGCCGTACGCCCGGCTGCGCCAGGTGTCCCGCATGAGCTGGAGCATCGCGTCCAGCCGGCCGGCGGACTCCCATCCGGTCAGGGACGAGTAGCAGAAGCTCGCGTCCGCCAGGTCCCGGACGCCGGAGACCCGGATGGGTGCGCCGCCGGCGGCGTCCGGCCCCGCGTACGCGCCCTCGCCGAGTGCCGCCCACCAGCGACGGCCGAGGGCCGGCGCGGAGACCAGGCCGGCGACCGGGCGGTCCCCCTCCAGCAGCGCGATCAGGGTCGCCCAGACGGGCACGCCGCGGATGAAGTTCTTCGTGCCGTCGATCGGGTCGACCACCCAGCGCCGGCCGTCCGGGCCGCTGGCCGGCTGTTCGCCGTACTCCTCGCCGAGCAGGCCGTCGGCCGGCCGGTGCGCGGCCAGCAGCGCCCGGATCTCCCGCTCCACGGCGGTGTCCGCGTCGGAGACGGGGGTCAGGTCGGGCTTCGCGTCGACCCGCAGGTCGAGCGCCCGGAACCGGGCCGTGGAGACGGCGTCGGCGGCGTCGGCGAGCAGGTGGGCGAGGGCGAGGTCGTCGGCGTACCCGGTCACGTGCCCCAACCTACCGACGGCCCCGGCGTCACGCCCCGGCGGGCGGGTCGCCCTCGCCCGCGCGGGAGGCGAGCAGCCGGCGGTACGAGGCCAGCCGGCGCGGGTCCGCCTTGCCGGCGGCCACCCAGGCGTCGAGCCCGCAGTCGGGAGCCTCGGGGGTGTGCGGGCAGTTGGCGGGGCAGTCGACCGTGCCCTCCACCAGGTCGGGGAAGCCGTGCAGCAGGCTGTCGGCGGAGACGTGTGCCAGCCCGAAGCTGCGTACCCCCGGAGTGTCGATGATCCAGCCGGCGGCGGCTCCGGGTCGCGGCGCGGCGGCGGACGCGCCGAGCTGGAGTTGCCGTCGGTCGTCGTCGCGGTCGGGCAGCGGGGGCAGCCGCAGCGCCACCGCGCTCGTGGAGGTGTGCCGGCCCCGGCCGATCGCGCTGACCGTGCCGACCGCCCGCGCGGCGTCCGGCACCAGCCGGTTGACCAGCGTCGACTTGCCCACCCCGGAGTGCCCCACCATGACGGAGACCCGGCCGGCGAGCAGGCTGCGCAGGGCGTCGAGGTCGGAGTCCGGCCGGATCAGCACGTACGGCAGCTCCAGTTCGGCGTAGTAGCCGAGCACCCCCTCGGGGCCGGCCAGGTCTGCCTTGGTCAGGCAGAGCAGCGGCTCGATGTCGGCGTCGTACGCGGCCACCAGGCAGCGGTCGATGAACCCGGTGCGTGGCGGCGGGTCGGCCAGCGCGCTGACGATCACCAACTGGTCGGCGTTGGCGACGACCACCCGCTCCAGCCGCCCCTCGGCGGTGGTCGCGTCGTCCTCTGCGGTGCGCCGCAGCACCGACGTCCGCTCGGCGATCCGGACGATCCGGGCCAGCGCCCCGGCCGCGCCGGAGGTGTCCCCGACCAGGCCGACCCGGTCGCCGACCACCACCGACTTGCGGCCCAACTCCCGGGCCCGCATGGCGGTGACCGTGGGCGCGTCCAGCCCCCCGTCGGGCGGCACGCACGTGTAGCGGCCCCGGTCGACGGCGATCACGAAGCCGTCGACGGCGTCCGCGTGCCGGGGCCGGGTGCGCGTACGTGGGCGCGACGACTTCCCGGGTCGTACCCGGACGTCGTCCTCGTCGTACTCCCGCCGTCTGGTCGCCAGGACCGCCCCCCGTCGTGTCAGCTCTTGCCGGTCACCATCGCCGACCATAGTGCCGGGAACTCGGGCATGGTCTTCGAGGTACACGCCACGTCGCTCAGCTCGATGCCCGGCACGGCCAGGCCGGCCACCGCCGCCGCGTGCGCCATCCGGTGGTCGTGGTAGGTCTCGAACACCCCGCCGCGCAGCGGCCGGGGCCGGATCTCCAGCCCGTCCGGGGACTCCGTGATGTCCGCGCCGAGCGCGGCGAACTCCCGCGCCAGCGCGGTCAGCCGGTCGGTCTCGTGGCCCCGGATGTGACCGACGCCCGTGAACCGGGACGGCGAGTCGGCGAGCATGGCCAGCGCGGTCAGCGCGGGCGTCAGCTCGCTGACGTCGGAGAGGTCGGCGTCGAGGCCGTGCACCGTGCCGGTGCCCCGGACGGTCAGCCCGGTGGTGGAGAGGGTCACCTCGCCGCCCATCCGGTGCAGCAGTGAGCGGAGCTGCTCCACCGGCTGCGCGCTGCTGCGCGGCCAGCCCTGGAGGGTCACCTCGCCGCCGGTGACCAGGGCCGCGGCGAAGAACGGCACCGCGCCCGACAGGTCCGGCTCGATCTCCCAGCCGCGTCCGGCCAGCGGGCCCGGCTCGACGACCCAGACGTCGGGGGTGCTGTCGTCGACGGCCGCGCCGGCGGCCCGGAGCATCTGCACCGTCATCCGCAGGTGCGGCGCGGAGGGCACCGGGGGACCCACGTGCCGGACCACCACGCCCCGGTCGAAGCGCGGGGCGGCCAGCAGCAGCCCGGAGACGAGCTGGCTGGAGGCCGAGGCGTCGATCACCACCTCGCCGCCGGCCACCCGCCCGCCGCCGAGCACGGTCAGCGGCAGGCTGCCGGTGGCGGGGGCGTCCACGCGTACGCCGAGGGAGCGCAGCGCGCCGATCAGCGGGCCGAGCGGCCGGGTGCGGGCCTGCGGGTCGCCGTCGAAGGTGATCCGCCCGTCGGCCAGGCCGGCCACGGGCGGGACGAAGCGCATCACCGTGCCGGCCAGGCCGACGTCGACGTGCGCGGGGCCGACCAGCGGGTGCGGCCGGACCAGCCAGCGCTCGTCGTCGCTGATCGACATGTGCGCGCCCAGCGCGCGCAGCCCGGCGGCCATCAGCTCGGTGTCCCGGGCGCGCAGCGGCCCGGCCAGCGTCGAGGGACCGCTGGCCAGCGCGCTCAGCACCAGGGCGCGGGCGGTCATCGACTTGGAGCCGGGCAGGCGCAGCGTGGCCGTGACCGGGTCGGAGGCGGTCGGAGCGGTCCACGGCTGCGGCGGCCGGGTCGCGGTCAGGTTCCCCACGGTTACATTCTGCCGTGTCTGCCGGGGATGACGCCCGGCACCGTCCCGGCTCCCGGCCAGCGGGACAGCCGGGCGACGCCCGGCGGGTTAGCGTGTGCGGCATGTGCGGGAGGTACGCGACGACCCGGAGCGCGGGCGACCTGAGCGCGCTGTTCGATTCCCACGACGAGACCGGCGGCCGGCTCGGCCCCGACCACAACGTCGCGCCCACCGACCCGGTGCCGCTGGTGCGGGTCAGCCCGGAGGGCCACCGCGCGCTGTCGGTCGGGCGCTGGGGGCTGGTGCCGGCATGGTCACGGTCCCCGGCCGGCGCCGCCCGCATGATCAACGCCCGCGCCGAGACGGTCGCCACCAGCCGGGCGTACGCCGGCGCGTTCGCCCGCCGCCGCTGCCTCGTTCCGGCCGACGGCTGGTACGAGTGGGTCCGCTCGCCCGGCGGGGGCAGGCAGGCGTACTACATGACCCCGCTGGACGGCTCCGTGCTCGCCTTCGCCGGCATCTGGTCGGTCTGGGAGGGGCCCGGCGGCCCGCTGCTGACGTGCAGCGTGCTGACCACCGCCGCGCTCGGCGAGTTGGCCGAGGTGCACGAGCGGATGCCGCTGCTGCTGCCCCGGCCGCGGTGGGGGTCGTGGCTGGCGGCCACCGACGAGCCGGCGGGCCTGCTCGCCCCGCCCCCGCTCGACTGGCTGGCGCGGCTCGAGATCCGTCCGGTGGGGCCGGCGGTGGGCAACGTGCGCAACGACGGGCCGGAGCTGACCGCCAGGGTGCCGGTCGCCCGCGTCGCCGCGCCGGAGGAAGTGACGCTTTTCTGACAGCGACGGCGCATTGTCGGGCGTGATTTGCCAGAGTTGCGGGCGAAACGTCGCCCGCTCGTTTACCCGTATTTGCCGTAGAGGCTTGTCCCCGTGTCCGGAAGTGCGATAGAACACAGCGCCGGTAGTGGGCGCGACTCGCACGGGGCGGACGACGCTCACCGATCTTGCCGGTCCCACGGGGGAGGTGGGTGGATGACACGGGCACGCATGCCCCGCCCGCACGAGGTGGCCGCCGCACGACGAGATCCGCGACTGCTGCGGGCGTTGCGGGAGCGGCGACAGGACGAGGCTTGGCGGACCAGAGGAACCTGTCAGAGTGTCGACCCGGAAACGTTCTTTCCGGCGCCGAACGAGCCGGCCGACGCGGCTGTCGCGCTCTGCCGAAGTTGCGACGTGCAGGGCTCCTGCCTGGCCTGGGCGTTGGACGTGGGCGACTGCCACGGCGTCTGGGGCGGCACGACCCCGCGCGAGCGGCGGGCGATGCTGGTCGCCTGGCGCGACGAGGTGCAACCGGATCCGGATGCCGCCGACGAGGCGGGTCCGCCGGTCCGGGACCGTCTGCTCACGCTGGTGCCGCTGAGCTGACCGTCGACTGAGCCGGCCGGGGCCGGCCCGCGATCAGGCGGGCCGGCCCCGCGTCGTGTCCCGGACGCCCCAGAATGGGCTGGTGCCCGAGACCGACGAGCTACCCACCCCGCGCGGGCCCGCCCGGGTCGCCACCGACCTGCCGACCGGCCCGCCGACCGCCGTGCTGGCGCTCGGCCACGGCGCGGGCGGTGACGTCGACGCCCCCGACCTGCTCGCGCTCCGCGACGCTGCGGCCGGCGCGGGCCTGGTGGTGGCACGGGTGACCCAGCCGTACCGGGTGGCCGGCCGGCGCGCCCCGGCTCCGGCCGGGCACCTCGACGAGGCGTGGACCGCCGTGCTCGCCGTGCTGCGGGAGCGGCATCCCGGCGTACCCCTGCTGGTGGGTGGGCGCTCCAGCGGCGCGCGGGTGGCCTGCCGCACCGCGCGGGCGGTCGGCGCCGCCGGTGTGGTCGCGCTCGCGTTCCCGCTGCACCCGCCCGGCCGCCCGGAGCGGTCCCGGGCCGCGGAACTGGTGACCGGCCTGCCGACCCTGGTGGTCAACGGCGACCGCGACCCGTTCGGGGTGCCGGAGCCCGGGCCCGCGGTGCGCGTGGTCACCCGACCCGGGGAGCGGCACGACCTGCGGGGCGACCCGACCGGCACGGCCGCGGCGGTGCGCGACTGGCTGCGCGACCAGGGCTGGGCGCGGCCCTGATCCCCGGCGCGCGACCTTCCCGTCCC
Source organism: Micromonospora sp. NPDC023814 (assembly GCF_040639595.1). NCBI lineage: Bacteria > Bacillati > Actinomycetota > Actinomycetes > Micromonosporales > Micromonosporaceae > Micromonospora > Micromonospora sp. NPDC023814. The sequence goes on along the minus strand of NZ_JBFAAF010000027.1, from coordinate 63,705 downwards.
GCGCGACCTCCGTCCCCGCCGCTCGTGGGCGCGAGCCTCCGTTCGGGCACCGAGCTGGAGCGGTTCCTGGCCGAGCAGACGGCCCCGCTGGGCGCGGCCCCGGTTGGTGGCGCGGGCCGACGCGCCGCGGGCGGGCGAGAACGCGCGCCCCGGGGAAGGGGCGACGCTCCGGCCGGCCGTGTCCGGTGGCCGCGGCGGGTCGTTGCATCGGATGGTGCCGGATGCCCGGTTCGGGCGGCGGCGCCGGTCCTCCCAGGCCCTTCCTGGTCCCAGCGTCGGCGTCCCGCCGGGGCCGGGACCAGGAACGGGAGGCCCGGCCGGAATGCCCCGCCGGTCCGTGCCGTTGCACCCCTCGGACGACATTTCTGGCGAGGGGGGTGACCGGGTGCCGATCGAGACGCAGGCCCGGGAACGGGACGAGCGGGGAGCGCGGCAGCTGCGGCAGTTGCTGGGCGCTCCGGACTGGCCCGCGACGGCGCCGCCGGTCGGCGTGGCCGCGGTGAGCACGAGCACACCCGCCGGAAGTGAATCTGTGGGCAGGTCTGTGCGCGTATCCTCGGCGGGAAAGCATCCGACGCGAGGGGATGTGCGGTTGACCACCGAGAAGACGGACGAGCGCAGGGCCCGCTTCGAGCGGGACGCGATGCCCTTCGTCGATCAGCTCTACGCTGCCGGCCTGCGGATGACCCGCAACCCGGCGGATGCGGAGGACCTGGTCCAGGAGACCTACCTGAAGGCGTACGCCGCCTTCCACCAGTTCGAGCAGGGCACGAACCTGAAGGCCTGGCTCTACCGGATCCTGACCAACACCTACATCAACTCCTACCGCCGCCGGCAGCGCCAGCCCATCCAGGCGCCGACCGACGAGATCACCGACTGGCAGCTCGCCGAGGCCGAGTCGCACACCTCCAGCGGGCTGCGTTCGGCCGAGACCGAGGCGCTGGACCGGCTGCCGGACAGCGACGTCAAGGAGGCCCTCCAGCAGTTGCCGGAGGAGTTCCGCCTGGCCGTCTACCTCACCGACGTCGAGGGCTTCTCCTACAAGGAGGTCGCCGACATCATGGGCACGCCGATCGGCACGGTGATGTCGCGACTGCACCGGGGCCGACGTAATCTGCGCAAGCTGCTCGAGCAGTACGCCGCGGAGCGGGGCTTCAGCGCCGCGTCGTCGAAGAAGGGCTCAACCGCTGCCGCCGGCCGGGAGGTGTGACGTGAGCTGTGGGGAACCGCACGAGACGGACTGCCGTGAGGTGCTGGCGGAGGTCTACCTCTACCTGGATCTGGAGTGCGCCGAGGAGCGGCGCACGCTGATCCGCTACCACCTCGACGAGTGCGGGCCGTGCCTGCGCGAGTACGGCATCGAGCAGGAGGTGAGGGCGCTGGTCGCGCGCTGCTGCGGCAACGAGACCGCGCCCGACCAGTTGCGGGAGCGGCTCCGGGTCCGGCTGACCGAGCTGGTCGTGTTCGAGAACAGCGAGTCGCGGGAGCTGGCCGACTGAGGCCGGCGGCACCGACAGCAACGCCGGTGGCCCGGGCCGGAGACGACCCGGGCCACCGGCGTTTTGCTGGCTGATCGACGCCGGGCCGTGGGCCCGGCCGCCGGATCAGGAGTTGGGGCGCTTGCCGTGGTTGGCGCCGCTCTTCTTCCGGGCCTTCTTCTTCCGGGCCTTCTTCGCCATGGTGACCTCCTCGTGATGGTCGGATCCGCCTGCGCACGACCTCGGCGCCGGTGCACGCACCGGTCCTCCCGGCGCCGGGTCCGACCCGCTGATGCTAGTGCTGCCGGCACCCGCCGTGGTGCGCCGGGGCGGCCGGCCGTACGCGCGCCGCGCGACACGCCGGCCGCCTCGCCGCGTCGCCGCAGCCCGGCCGGGCGGGACGCCGCGGCACGACAGTGGATCATCCGGACGCGACCGCTCCACGCCCGCCGCGGGGCGTCCGCATGATTGGATACGTCGGCAGGCAACACGCGAGAGAAGGGGCCGTGGAGATGGCCGAGGAGATCCGCGCCGAGATGGTGGCGAACGTCTGGAAGGTCGTCGCGTCGGCCGGGGACACCGTGTCCGAGGGGGACACGCTGGTGATCCTGGAGTCGATGAAGATGGAGATCCCGGTCGTCGCCGAGTCCGACGGTGTCGTCAAGCAGCTCGCGGTCAACGAGGGCGACGTCGTGCAGGACGGAGACCTCATCGCGGTGATCGATTGACCGGCCTCTCGGTGCGCCGGGCCGGGCCGGCCGACTTCGCGGCGGTGGCCCGGCTGACGGTCGCCGCGTACGAGGCCGACGGCCAGCTCAAGGGGGAGCACGGCTACGGCGCCGTGCTCGCCGACGTGGCGGCCCGGGCGGAGCACGGCGAGGTCCTCGTCGCCGCCGACCAGGAGACCGGCGCGGTGCTCGGCTCGGTGACGTTCGTCCTCCCCGGCAGCCGGTACGCGGAGCTGTCCGGGGCGGGCGAGGCGGAGTTCCGGATGCTGGCCGTGGACCCGGCCGCGCAGGGCCGGGGCGTCGGCGCGGCCCTGGTCGAGGCGTGCGTGTCCCGGGCGACCGAGCTGGGCTGCTCGGCGGTGGTGATCTGCGTCCGCAGCGGCTTCGCCGCCTCCGCCCAGCGGCTCTACCGGCGCCGGGGCTTCGTGCGGGTGCCGGAGCTGGACTGGTCGCCCCTGGCCGGGGTGGAACTGCTCGCCCTCCGGCTGGAGCTCACCGGCGCCTGATCCGGCCCGGACCAGGCGGGGCCGGCGTGTCCGCCGGGGCCGGCGGGCGTCAGGGCGCCTCCGTCGCGGCGGCGTCGCGCCCGGTCCCGATGGGGGCGAGCAGCTCGTCGGCCATCTCCAGCGCGAGGGTCCTCCGCTCGGTGTCGGTGATGCCCGGCGTGCGGATCGCGAACCAACTGCTGTGCACGGCGAAGAGCGACAGGATCGCGCGGAGCTGCGCGGCGGGCGAGTCGTCTCCCCGGCAGAGCATCTCGGCCAACCGCAGCATCCGGCCGCGCATCTGCTGCCCGGCGGCGAGACTCTTCAGCACGGTCTGGTTCTGCTCGAAGAACCGCATCACCGACGGCTCGTCGCCGGCGAACATGGCGTCGGCGTACCGGCCGATCACGGCGCGCCGGGTGTCCAGGCTCGCCGGCTGCGACTCGGCCCAGGCGATGAGGGCGTCCATCAGCTCCAGCCGGTCCTCGACGACGCTGCTGACGATCTCGTCCTTGCTCTTGAAGTGGTAGTAGAGCGCGGCCTTCGTCACGTTCAGCCGTTCGGCGATCTCGCGCAGCGAGGTCTTCTCGTACCCCTGCTCGGTGAAGAGCTCCAGCGCGACGGACTTGATGCGCTCCCGCGTGCCGCCTGTGCTCTCCCTCACGTCTGCCACCCAATTCGCTTGACCGGTCCTGCCGCCAAACTTACCGTGCGGCTAGTAAGTTAACTAGCCGGGCGGCAAGTAAGTGCGGCACATCTCGGGGGAGCTTACCCATGACGCAGGCAAGCCAGGCACCGGCACGACCCAACGTGCGGGTCGTGCTCTTCGGCCTGATGATCGCCATGATGCTGGCGATGCTCGACAACATGATCGTCAGCACGGCACTACCGCGGATCGTCGGTGAGTTCGGCGGTCTCGACCACTTCACCTGGGTGGTGACGGCGTACGTGCTGGGCACCACGGTCTCGACCCCGATCTGGGGCAAGCTCGGCGACCTCTACGGGCGCAAGTCCGTCTTCCTCACCTCGGTGGTCGTCTTCCTGGTCGGCTCGGCGCTGTGCGGGATGGCCGGCTCCGACCTGTTCGGCGGGCCGGGCGACGGCATGGTCGAGCTGATCGCCTTCCGGGCGGTACAGGGCCTCGGCGCCGGCGGCCTGATGGTCGGCGTGATGGCGATCATCGGCGACCTGGTGCCGCCCCGGGAGCGGGGCCGCTACCAGGGCATGATCGCCGGCATCATGGCCATCGCGATGGTGGCCGGCCCGCTGGTCGGCGGCTTCATCACCGACCACCTCTCCTGGCGCTGGGCGTTCTACGTGAACCTGCCGCTGGGCGGCGTCGCGCTGCTGGTCCTCGCCACGACCATGCACCTGCCGAAGTACCGCACCGAGCACCGGATCGACTGGCTCGGCGCCGGGCTGCTCTCGGTCGGCATCACCGCGATCGTGCTCGTCACCACCTGGGGCGGCAACGAGTACGCGTGGGTGTCGCCGCAGATCCTCGGCCTGGCCGCGCTCGCCGCGGTCGCGCTGGTGGTCTTCGGTCTGGTCGAGCGGCGGGCCGCCGAACCGATCCTGCCGCTGGGGCTCTTCGCCAACCGCAACTTCGCGCTGATCTCCGTGATCGGCTTCCTGCTCGGCTTCGCGATGTTCGGCGCGATGAACTTCCTGCCGCTGTACCAGCAGACCGTGCAGGGCGCCTCGGCGACGAACTCCGGGCTGCTGCTGCTTCCGCTGATGTTCGGCATGCTGGTGGTCTCGCTGGTGGTCGGTCGCGCGATCACGAAGACCGGGCGGTACCGGATCTACCCGATCGTGGGCGGCGTGGTGATGACCGCGGGCATGGCGCTGCTGACCCTGCTCGACGTGCACACCGGCAAGCTGGAGTCCTCGCTCTACATGATCGTGCTCGGCGTCGGCATGGGTTTCCTCATGCAGACCTCGATGCTCATCGCGCAGAACAGCGTGGCGCAGAAGGACCTGGGCGCGGCGAGCGGCGCCGCCACGTTCTTCCGCTCGATCGGCGGCTCGTTCGGCATCTCGCTGTTCGGCGCGATCTTCGCCAACCGGCTGGCCGACTCCCCGGCCGGCGGCGCGTTCAGCGGCGGCGGCGAGGCCGGCGCCGCGATGGACCTGGCGGAGCTCAAGGACCTGCCGGCGCAGGCGCGGGAACTGGTGCTCGGCGGCCTCGCCGACGCGATCTCGCACGTCTTCTGGTGGGCGGTGCTGTTCACCGTGGCCGTGCCGGTGCTGGCCTGGTTCATCAAGGAAATCCCGCTGCGGACCGCCAACGAGCCGCCGGCCCCGCAGGGCGCCGGCGAGGGGCAGGCCGAGGCCGCCCTCGGCAAGGCACCCGTCGCCTGACCCGCTTCAGGGCCGCCGGAAGGGGCCGGTGAGGCGGCGCCAGAGGCGGCGCAGGCCGGAGCGGGGGCGGGGGACCAGGGGGGTGGCGACCAGGGAGGTCGCCAGGGCCGCCGTCTCCGCGTCCAGGGCCGGCGTCGCCAGGGCCAGGTGGGCCAGGGACACCGCGACGGGTACCGGGCGCAGCCGCGCCACCGCCGCGACGTCGGCCAGCCGCTCGGCCACCACCCGCGCCACGTCGGGGCGCACCGTCGGGTCGACCCAGGCGGCGGTGACCATGGCGAACAGCGCCGCCTCGGTGATCCAGTCCTCGACGCCCCAGACCAGGTCCAGCAGCACCCGGCGGCGGGTCGAGGTCGCCCAGGGCTCGTCCGTGCGGTGGTGCAGCAGGCCGAGACAGGCCCACACCTGGACGCAGCGCACCCAGAGCGAGGGGTCCTGCCCCAGCACCCGGCCCAGCGCGGTGGGCGGCGCGTCCGGCGGGTGCGCCAGCAGGCCGACCAGGTCGGCCAGGTCCAGGGTGGCCAGGCCCACCGCCGCGTCGTACGCCGCCGGGGGGTGCGGCCACGCCGGGTGGGCGAGCTGCCGCAGCCGCGCGGTCGCTTCCGCCGAGGGCGCCGGCACCGCGGGCGCGACGGTCGTCCCGTCCCAGCGCCAGAGCCGCCGGGCGTCCGCCCGCCGGGGCTCGCGCGGGTCCGGCTCCGGCACGCCGGCCACCTCGACCCGCAGCGCCGGCACGGCCGTGGCGACGGTACGCAGCGCGCTCGGCGGCGCGGGTGACTCCAGCACCACGGCGGCACCGACCCCGCCGTGGTCGTCGGCGACGGCCTGACGCAGCGCCTCCACCACCGCCCCGGCCGCCGGGGTCACCTGCCCGAGCCAGGCCCGGCTGCGGCAGCACTCGGCCAGGTCGCCGTGCTCGTGCGAGTCGTCCGGGTGGTCCCGCACGAAGTCGGCGAGCGCGACCAGGTGCGCCACGTCGCCGTCGCGCTGGTGCCGCAGCCGGTGGGCGGTGTGCACGGCGCAGTCGAAGGTGGGGTCCCGGGCGAGGGCCCGGTCGATCCAGTCGAGCGCCTCGTCGAGCCGCCCGATGTCGGCGAGGGTGCCGGCGATGTCGGCGTACACGGCGAGGTCGTCGGGGTCGTGCGCGACAGCGCGGCCGAGTGCCGCCAGCGCCTCCCGGGTGCGGCCGGCGCTGCGGTACGCGTACCCGAGCCACACCTCGCCGATCTTCGACGGCTCCGCGCGTACGCCCCGGGCGGCCCAGCGGACCGCCAGGGCGACCTCGCCGACCCGCCGGGCCAGCGCGGACGCCGCGCCCAGCAGCAGGCCGTGCTCGGCGTGGACGGTGACCGCGTTGCGGGCCAGCGCCAGGTAGGGGGCCAGCGTCGCCCGGTCGGCCCGGGGCGCCGGGTCGGGCACGGCGGCGCAGACCTGCATCAGGATGCGGGCGGTCCGGTCCGGTTCGAGGCGTTCGGCGAGTTCCGGCGCGGTCACCCAGGGCACGCCGGCCCAGTCCGCCCCCGGGGCGTGCCCGGTCGCGGCGACCAGCAGGTCCAGCCCCTCGGCGGGCCGGCCGGCGGCGGCCAGCAGGTGGGCGCGGGCGACCACGGCGCCGACGAAGGCGTGGTGGTGCAGCGGGAAGAGGTCCACGCCGCCGGCGCCGTCGGCGGCGGCGAGCCGGGCGAGGGTCTCGTGCACCTCGGGCAGGGTCGGGGCCTGGGCGAGCGCGGCGGCGACGTGCCCGGCCGCGTGCTCCAGGTCGCCGCAGTCCATGGCGAGCCGGGCGAGGGCAAGTTCCTCCGCCGCGGGCAGCGCCCGGTCGTCCTCGGCCACGGCGTCCTCTCACTCGTCGTGCTCCGGTGGGCCGGGCAAGCCTAGGTGATGTTGTACCGACATGGTGATCAACTGCGCACTCCTGCTCGTTCGATTGCTCTGATCAGATCAAAGATGCAAGACTGAGCAGGAAACGCGCGGCAACCGCGCAGTGGGAGGAGTTTCCGTGACGCGTGCAGGGGCTGGCATGGCCGCCGACATCGACGAGCAGCCGGCGGGCTACGCCCGGCTGCTCTCCGCCGAACACGCCGGGGCGATCGCCCGGGTGGCGGCGGTCATCGCGGAGCGCCGACCCCGGCACGTGGTCTTCACCGCCCGGGGCACCTCCGACCACGCCGCCCTCTACGGGGCGTACCTGACCGAGATCCGGCTCGGCCTGCCCGCGGGGCTCGCCTCGCCCAGCGCCGTCACCGTCTACGGTGCCCGGCCGGACCTCTCCGACGCGCTGGTCGTCGGCGTCAGCCAGAGCGGCGGCTCGCCGGACCTCGCCGAGGTGCTGCGCACCGCCCGCGCCTCGGGCGCGCTGACCCTGGCCGTCACCAACGCGCCCGACTCCCCGCTGGCCGACGTCGCCGAGCTGAGCGTCGACATCGCCGCCGGGCACGAGCGCGCGGTGGCCGCCACCAAGACGTACACCGCCGAGCTGCTCGCCCTGCTGATGCTCGTCGAGGGCATCCGGGCCGGCGACGGCGCGCTGCCCGCCGACGAGCGCGACGCGCTCGCCGCCCTGCCCGAGCTGGCCGCCCGCACCCTGGACGACCCCACCCCGGCCCAGCTCGCGCCCCGCTACCGGTTCGCCGGCCAGCTCGTCACCACCGGCCGCGGGTACGCGTACCCGACCGCCCGCGAGGCCGCGCTGAAGCTGATGGAGACCTCCTACCTGCCGGCGCTGGCGTTCTCCGGCGCCGACCTGCTGCACGGCCCGCTCGCCATGACCGACCCCGACGTGCCGGTGCTCGCCGTGGTCGGCTCCGGGCCGGGCGGCCGGTCGATGGGCGAGGTGCTGCCCCGGCTCGGCGAGCGCCGCGCCGACGTGGTGGTGGTCGGCTCCGCCGACGTCGAGGGCGCCACCCGGATGGCCGTCCCCGAGGTCGACGAGCGGTACGCCCCGCTGCTGGACATCCTGCCGCTGCAGCGCCTGGCGCTGGCGCTGGCGCTGGCCCGGGGCGAGGACCCGGACGCGCCGCGCGGCCTGAAGAAGGTCACCGCGACGATGTGACGCCCGGCGTGGCACGCTGGTCAGCGTGTCCACGCTGCGCGACCTCGCCGAGGAGCACACCCGCCTCCGTCCGGCCGACATCGACCACCTGCACCGGATCGCCGGCGACTGGCAGTTGCTGTCCGACCTGTCCTTCGCCGACCTGCTGCTCTGGGTGCCCGTGGACGGTGACGGGACGTACCTCTGCGTCGCCCAGGTCCGGCCGACGACCGCCCCCACCGCGTACCTGGACGACCAGGTGGGGCGGATCGTCGGCGGGCCGGAGATGGCCCACCTGGAGGTGGCCCACCGGCAGGGCCGGATCTGGCGGGAGGGCGACCCGGTCTGGTACGGCGACGTGCCCGCCCGGCACGAGGCGATCCCGGTCCGGCTGCGCACGACCGACGGCGAGGCCGGCGAGGTGGTCGCCGTGGTCGGGCGGGACACCAACCTCTCCACCGCGCGCACCCCGAGCCAGCTGGAGCTGAACTACCTCACCACCGCCGACGACCTGGCGCAGATGATCGCCGACGGCACCTTCCCGCCGCCGCGCCACCCGGGGGAGACCACCTCGGCGCCCCGCGTCGGCGACGGGCTGGTCCGGCTCGACGCCGGCGGCAAGGTCACCTACGCCAGCCCGAACGCGCAGTCGGCGTACCGGCGGCTCGGCTACGCCTCGCACCTGGTGGGCGAGGACCTGGCGGCGCTGCACCGCCGGCTGGCCGGCGACCCGCTGGAGGGGACGGACGCGGCGAACGGCATCCTCGCCGCCCTGCGCGGCGAGGCGCCGCCCCGTCGGGAGATCGACGCCCGCGGCGCCACGATGCTCACCCGGGCGCTGCCGCTGATGCCCGCCGGGGTGCCGATCGGCGCGCTGGTGCTGGTCCGGGACATCACCGAGGTACGCCGCCGCGACCGCGCCCTGATCACCAAGGACGCCACCATCCGGGAGATCCACCACCGGGTGAAGAACAACCTCCAGACCGTCGCCGCCCTGCTGCGCCTCCAGGCCCGCCGGGTGTCCATGCCGGAGGCCCGGGTCGCCCTGGAGGAGTCGGTACGCCGGGTCGCCTCCATCGCGCTGGTGCACGAGACCCTCTCCCTGTCCAGCGACGAGGCGGTCGAGTTCGACGGCATCGTGGACCGGGTGGCCAGCGCGGCGACCGAGGTGGCGGCGGCCGAGTCGACGGTCGGGATGCGGCGGACGGGCAGCTTCGGGGTGCTTCCCGCCGAGGTCGCCACGTCGTTGGTGATGGTCCTCAACGAACTGCTGCTCAACGCCGTCGAGCACGGCTTCCCGCCGGCCGCCGAGGCGGCCGCCGCGCCGGACGCGGCCGGCGCCGCGCCCGAGGTGGTGGTGTCGGCGCACCGGTTCCGGAAGATGCTGCACGTCTCGGTGACCGACAACGGGCGCGGGCTGCCGCCGGACTTCGACGCCGAGCGGGGCGGCAACCTCGGTCTGCAGATCGTCCGGGCGCTGGTGACCGGCGAGCTGCGCGGCACGATCGAACTGCGCGACGGCGCGACCGGCGGCACCGAGGCGACGCTCGTCGTGCCGCTGGCCCGCAGCGCCCCGGAGGGCCGCGCCGCCGGCTGACCCGCGGGCGGGTCGGGTCAGCGGGTGAGCAGCGCGACGGTCAGGCCGGGGCGGTGCCAGACCCGTTCGACGGTGTAGCCGGAGCGCAGCGCGTCGCCCTTGGCGCCCGGTACGGTGGCCAGCGGGTCGTCGCGGCGGCCGGCCACGACCAGCCAGACCCGCTGCGCGCCGGCCAGGCACTCGGCCGGCCGGGTGCACTCGGCGGCCCACAGGTCGCCCCGGCGGGCCTGGTCCTCGGTGGCCAGCACGTCCCGGGGGCGGCGGTCGCCCAGGTGGTAGCCGAGGCCGAGGTCGAGGAAGAGCCAGCTCTCGCGGGGCGAGTAGACGACGGCGTCCCCCGGCCGCTGGCCGTCGGCGACCACGCGGGCCGCCCCGCGGTAGTCGACCGGGGCGCTGCGAGGCCACTCGTGCGTTCGCCGCAGCGCCGCCTGGTCGGGCAGGCCGAGCAGCCCGGCCAGGGCCACCACGGCCAGCGCGGGCGGCAGCGGCACCGTCGCGAGCGCCGCGCCGGCCAGCAGGCAGCCGAACGGCACGACGAAGAACAGGTAGCGGGACACCCAGAGGGGCACGACGGCGCCGGCGGCGAAGAGCAGCAGCACCGGCAGCAGCACGGCGCACCCGGGCAGCAGGGCGCGCCGGCGGAGCCCGGCCGCCCCGAGCGCCGCCAACCCCACCAGCAGCCCGCCCACCACGCCGCTCTGCGCCACCCCGCCCGGCAGCGCCGTCAGGTCGGTCAGCCGGACCGTGTCCACCCAGTCGAGCTGCCGGGACCGCTGGCCCCTGGCCAGCAGCACCAGCGGGGTCACCAGCAGCGCGGCCGGCACCAGGGCGAGTGCCCAGCGCAGTGGGCGGCTCGGCGGCCCCTCGCGGTGGGCGGCGAACACCGCCACCGCGTGCGCGGCGAGCAGGGTGAGCGCGACCAGGTGGGTGAGCCCGAGGGCGGCCACGGCGGCGGCGTACGAGGCCCAGCGGGGCCACCCGGGCCGGGCCAGCGCCTCGACCAGGAGCAGGGTCGCCAGCACCGCGAAGAACGCCGCCAGCGCGTACGGGCGCGCCTCCTGGCCGTACCGCGAGGTGCCCGGGAGCACCGCGAGGAGCAGCCCGGCGAGCAGCCCCGCCCGGGTGCCGGCCAGCCGCTGCCCGAGTACGGCGGTCAACCCGGCGGTGGCGGCCATGGCCAGCGCGGCGGGCAGCCGCAGCGCGGCGACCGAGTCGCCCGCGAGCGCCACCCAGGCGTGCATGAACAGGTAGTAGGGGCCGGTGGCGGCGTCGATGGTGCCGGCGAGCCGGACCAGGTCCCCGGGTGACCGGGTCGCCGCGCTCCAGGTGGCCAACTCGTCGCGCCACGGTTGCGCGTGGCCGATCCCGGTCAGCACGACGGCCAGGGTGGCCAGCGTCGGGCCGACCCAGACCAGGCGAGGTGCGCGGACCGGCCCGCCGGGCGCGTCGCCGGCGGGCGGCGGCGCGGTCACCCGGCCTGGACCGCCGGCAGACAAATCAGAAGAACCGGTCACATATCGCAGCGTCACACAGCCGGGCCGTGCCGTTGTGCCGGTCCACGGATCAGCCGCCGGCGTCGTTTCCGGGCGCGTCGCCCGTGATGTGGGATCACGCACGCGCTCGTTGGCCGGCCCCCACCCGGTGTGGCAGCATGACTCCATGACCGCCGCCGTCGTCCGCCGCTTCGTGGCCCGCCGCCACGTCGACTACGGCCGCGTGCGCAGCGCCATCTGTCCGGCCCACTGACGACGCCCGACCAATCTGTCTCGGGCGCGCCCCCGCGCCGGCTGTTCCGACACCGTTGTCCCCAGCCCGTCCCGACGGGCCGGCCGCCGCGCCCGCGCATCCCGAGGCACCCCAGACAACGGAGGACGCCGCCATGGCGGTCAGCAGCATCCCGGCCCGGGCCGGCGATCCGACGGCCCCCCGACCAGCCCGGACCCCGCGCCGCCCGCGCGGTGAGGGCCAGTGGGCGCTCGGCCACCGCGAGCCGCTCAACGCCAACGAGCGGATCAAGAAGGACGACGACCCGCTGAACGTGCGGGCCCGGATCGAGAACATCTACGCCCACCACGGGTTCGCCTCGATCGATCCGCAGGATCTGCGCGGCCGGTTCCGCTGGTGGGGGCTCTACACGCAGCGCAAGGCGGGCATCGACGGCGGTCGCACCGCGGTGCTGGAGCCGCACGAGCTGGAGGACGAGTTCTTCATGCTCCGGGTCCGGGTGGACGGGGGCGAGCTCAGCCTGGCGCAGCTGCGGGTGGTCGCGGAGATCTCCCGCGAGTTCGCCCGGGACACCGCCGACATCACCGACCGGCAGAACATCCAGTACCACTGGATCCGGGTCGAGGACGTGCCGGAGATCTGGCGCCGGCTGGAGTCCGTCGGCCTGCAGACCACCGAGGCGTGCGGCGACTGCCCCCGGGTCGTGCTGGGCAGCCCGGTGGCCGGCGTCGCCCGCGACGAGCTGGTCGACCCGACGCCGGCGGTCGACGAGATCGTCCGCCGGTACGTCGGCGACAAGGAGTTCTCCAACCTGCCGCGCAAGTTCAAGACCTCCGTCTCCTGGCTGGTCGACACGCCCTACGAGGCGAACGACATCGCGTTCCTCGGCGTGGACCACCCGGACCACGGCCCGGGCTTCGACGTCTGGGTGGGCGGCGGGTTGTCCACGAACCCGATGCTGGCCCAGCGGCTCGGCGTCTGGGTGCCGCTGGCCGAGGTGCCGGACGTCTGGGCCGGCGTGGTCGGCATCTTCCGCGACTACGGCTACCGCCGGCTGCGCAACCGCGCACGGCTGAAGTTCCTCGTCGCCGACTGGGGCGTGGCGAGGTTCCGCGAGGTGCTGGAGAAGGAGTACCTGGGCCGCGCCCTGCTCGACGGGCCGGCCCCGCAACTGCCCGACAAGCCGGTGGACCACATCGGCGTGCACCCGCAGCGCGACGGGCGCAACTACGTGGGCGCCGCCCCGGTGGTCGGGCGGGTCTCCGGCGGGCAGCTCGCCCGGCTGGCCGACGTCGTCGAGGCGCACGGCAGCGACCGGGTGCGGCTCACCCCGTACCAGAAGCTGCTGGTGCTCGACGTGGCGCCGGAGCGGACCGACGCGCTGGTGCGGGCGCTGCGGGAGATCGGGCTGGAGGCGCAGCCGTCGGCCTGGCGGCGCGGCACCATGGCGTGCACCGGCATCGAGTACTGCAAGCTGGCCATCGTCGAGACCAAGGCCCGGGGCGAGGAGCTGGTGGCCCGGCTGGAGGAGCGGCTGCGCGACTTCGACGCCGACATCTCCATCCACCTCAACGGCTGTCCCAACGCCTGCGCCCGCACCCAGGTCGCCGACATCGGCCTGAAGGGCCAGCTGGTGGTCGGCCCGGACGGTCGCCAGGTGGAGGGCTTCCAGGTCCACCTCGGCGGCGGGCTCGGCATGGCCGAGGGGCAGACCGCCGGCTTCGGCCGCAAGCTGCGCGGCCTGAAGACCACCGCCGAGGAGCTTCCGGAGTACGTGGAACGCCTCGCCCGGCGCTACCTGGCCGGGCGGGAAGCGGGCGAGACGTTCGCCAACTGGGTGATCAGGGTCGACGAGGAGGAACTCCGATGAGCGAACGAGTCAGCCGGCCGAGTGTGGTGGAGCGCCGTCGCGGCGCCGGCCACAGCGGGGTGACGCGATGAGCGAGACCCGTTCCGCGCCGCTGTACTGCCCCTACTGCGGCGAGGAGGACCTGCGGCCGAGCGAGGCCGGCCACGGCGCCTGGGAGTGCCACGCCTGCGCCCGGGTGTTCTCGGTGAGGTTCACCGGCCTGCTCGGCCGGGCGGTGGCCCGGTGAGCGGGGGCACGGGCGACCCGTCGGGCCTCGTCTCCGCGGCGGGCCTGGGCCTGGTCGGCGTCGGCGGCCCGAAGCCGGCCGACCCGGCGCGTCGCGACCCGGACGAGCTGCGCGCGCTGGCCGAGGAGGCCGGGCGGGAGCTGGAGGGCGCGCCCGCGCTGGAGATCGCGCGCTGGGCGGTCGCGACCTTCGGGGACCGGTTCTGCGTCACCAGCTCGATGGCCGACGCCGTGCTGGCCCACCTGGTCTCCCAGGTCGCCCCCGGGGTGGACGTGGTCTTCCTCGACACCGGCCTGCACTTTCCGGAGACGCTGAAGGTCCGCGACGAGGTGGCCCGGACGCTGCCGGTGAACGTCCGGTCGATCCGGCCGAGGCTGACCGTCGGCCAGCAGGACGGCGAGTACGGCCCCCGGCTGTTCAACAAGTCCCCCGACGACTGCTGCCAGCTCCGCAAGGTCGAACCGCTGGAGCGGGCGCTGGCCGGGTACGACGCCTGGGCCGCCGGGCTGCGCCGGGACGAGTCGCCGACCCGGGCGAACACGCCGGTGGTGACCTTCGACGCCCGCCGGGGCAAGGTCAAGGTCAACCCGATCGCGGCCTGGCGGCAGGCGGACGTGGACGCCTACGTCGCCCGCTGGAACGTGCCGGTGAACGAGCTGTTCAGGCAGGGCTACGGCTCGATCGGCTGCTGGCCCTGCACCCGCCGCACTAAGGCGGGGGAGGATCCGCGGGCCGGCCGGTGGGCCCTGTTCGAGAAGACCGAGTGCGGTCTGCACGTCTGACCGGGCCGGGCCCGGCCGCTCCCGCACCGGGGGCGCCCGGGCCGTGGGGGGCGGCCGACCCCGTGGTCCTGGTCGCCCACGGCAGCCGGGATCCGCGGGCCGCCGAGGCGACCCTGGCGCTGGCCCGGGCGGTGGCGACCGCCCGGCCCGGCACGCCGGTGCTGGCGAGCTGGCTGGACCACACCGAGCCGGGACCGGCCGCGGTGCTGCGGGACCTGGCCGGCGCCGGGCATCCCCGGGCGGTGCTGGTGCCGCTGCTGCTCACCGCCGCGTACCACCGGCGGGTGGACATCCCGGCGGCGGTGGCGGCGGCCCGCGCGGCGGGGCCGCCGATCGCGGTACGGGTGACCGACGTGCTCGGCCCCGCCGACGGCGAGGTCGACGGCGGGCTGCTGGCCGGCCTGCGCCGGCGGTTGGGCGAGGCGGAGCCGGGGCGGTTCGACGGGCTGGTGCTCGCCGCCGCGGGCACGAGGGACGCCCGGGCGCGCGGGTCGGTGGGGCGGGTGGCCGCCGCGCTGCGCGCCGGTCTCGGGGTGCCCACCCGGGTGTCGTACGCCTCGGCCGCCCCGCCGGCCGTCGACGCGGCGGTGGCCCGGCTACGTGCCCGGGGCGCCCGGCGGGTGGTGGTGTCGGCCTACTTCCTGGCTCCCGGCCTCTTCCACGACGCCGTGGCCGGGGCGGCGCGGGAGGCCGGCGCGGTGGCGGTGTCCGCCCCGCTGACCGACGCCCCGGAGCTGGCCGACGTGGTCCTGCGGCGCGTCGACGCCGCCGCCGGGGTGGCCGGGGTCACGGCCCGACCATGATCGGAAAGGCGCCCCGGTGGGTAGGTGAGCGGGGTGCGGACAGCGAGACGCCCCGGCGGGCGGACCCGGCCGGGGCGTGCAGCTGTGGTGCGTGGGATCAGGCGGAGTGAGCGCGCAGCACCCGGAGGCCACCGCGGCGCTTCACGGCGCGCCGCTCCTCCTCGCTCATCCCGCCCCAGACGCCAGCGTCCTGACCGGACTCCAGCGCCCACTGCAGGCACTGGTCGGTCACGGAGCAGCGCCGGCAGACGGCCTTGGCCTGCTCGACCTGCAGGAGAGCCGGTCCGGACGTCCCGATCGGGAAGAACAGCTCCGGGTCCTCGTCGCGGCAGACAGCATGGTGACGCCAGTCCATGGCGGCAACACTCCTCATTCTGGGTGGGTGGCAGATATTGCTTTGGTGCTTTTCCTATATGCATCCGCAGCGCCGATGGTGACGGTTCGCGTCCGCTTATTCGGCAGTGCGTGAGCAGGCTGTTGTTGGCCCCGCGGACCTGCTGGAACAGCTCAACCTGCCGAGCATATCCAGGCAATGTCCCGGTAACTCAAGTTCGCTTGTGAATACTTTCACGAACGCTCGGGATGTCAAGGGTGGCGCTCGGAAAAACTCCAGGCGGTGAGCAAGCCCACAACCCATTTGTCCGGATTCCGGCGTCTTCCCGGTTACCCGGCGTACCACAGTCGAGGATCAATATAGTACAGTCCGCGTGACATTGCTGACATTTCCGGCACCTGCCTCTCGGTGTGGCGGCCGCTCCGGTCGGTGCGGTCGTCGCCGCGTCGACCTACGGCAGTACCCGAGACCTAGCAGATTACTCTCAGTGCGGCGGGGATGGATGTGAATCTGACTTTCTCCCGCTCGCCGAGATAGTCGCCGTCGAGCTGGAACGCCTGTGGGCGGGCC
Organism: Micromonospora sp. NPDC023814; assembly: GCF_040639595.1. NCBI lineage: Bacteria > Bacillati > Actinomycetota > Actinomycetes > Micromonosporales > Micromonosporaceae > Micromonospora > Micromonospora sp. NPDC023814. The sequence goes on along the minus strand of NZ_JBFAAF010000027.1, from coordinate 47,712 downwards.
GAGAGCAGGGTGAACTCCGCGACGTCGTGCAGCCGCAGCACCTGGCGGCCGTGCGGGTCGGGCGTCCGGGCGAAGAACTGCGTCACCGTCCGTGTCGTACTGGCCACCCGGAGCTGCCGCAACGCCAGCACGTCCAGGCCCAGGTCGAACGACGCCTCCGGGTTCGGGTTGACCTCCCGGTCGCCCAGGTACGTCCACGGCGCGGTGTTCTGGATGATGACCGTGGCCAGCTCGCCCTCCGCCGGCTCGCCCGGCCGCTCCAGGCTGATCGCCGGATGCCGACGGTCGGAGTTGAGGAAGTACTGGGCGACCGTGGCGCGGAAGTAGAGCGCGGGGGTGGAGACCCGGCCCCGCCGGCGGGCCTGCTCCACCCGGTGGATGACCGCCGCGTCGACGCCGAAGCCCGCGCAGAAGGTGAAGTAGCGGTCGTCGGCGCGGCCGAGCCCGATGGTCCGGTACCGGCCCAGCCGCAGGCCCTCCAGGATCATGCTGGCCCCGTCCGGCCAGTCCCGGGGCAGGCCGAGCGCCCGGGCGAAGACGTTGGTCGAGCCCCCGGGCACGGTCGCCAGGGCGGGCAGCCGCTCGGCCGGCGAGGCGGCGCCCGGCATGGTCGGCGGCTCGGCCGTCATCAGGCCGTTGACCACCTCGTTGACCGTGCCGTCGCCACCGAGCGTGACGACGACGTCGACGCCCTCCTCGGCCGCCTCCCGGGCGAGGTCGGTCGCGTGCCCGCGCCGGCGGGTGTAGCGCACGGAGAGGTCGACTTCGCTGCGCAGCGCCCGGACCAGCACGTCCCGGCTGCGCTCGCTCGTGGTGGTGGCCTTCGGATTGACCACCAGGACGGCCCGCATGGGCGGCACTGTACCGCGCGGTAGCCCGGGTATCGTGGCGCGCGTGACCATCGACTCGGACCCGATTCCCGTCACCCTCCGCTGGGCGGTCCGGCTGCTGTGGGGCGAGGCGGTCGCCGTGGGGCTGGTCGCCGCCTGGCTGGTCTGGGCCGATCTCACCGCCACCACCACCGACCTCACCTCGGCGTTGCTGGTGACCGCGTTCGCGGTCGGTGCGGCGGCGGCGCTCTGGGCGCTCGGCGGCGCGCTGGCCCGGCGCCGGGCGGGCGCCCGCGCCCCGGCGATCGTGCTCCAGCTCATGCTGCTGCCGGTGGGGTGGTTCATGGTCCAGGGCGGGGTGGCCTGGCTCGGCGTACCGCTGATGGCGCTCGGTCTCGGCGTCACCGCGCTGCTGGTGAGCACCCCGACCACGCGGGCCCTCGGCTTCGAGTGACGTCCCGCCGGGGGTGCCGGAGCGTCCGGCGGCGCACCGCCGGGGACGGGCGGCTCAGTACCCGGAGGCGCGCCGGGTGAGCAGCGAGATGGTGGCCCGGCCGTCGGCGGCGCTCGCGGACGCCGACGTGGTGAGCGCGGTGAGCACCTTCCAGGCGAACGACGACTCCGCCGGCAGTCTGGCGCCCCGGACGGTCGGCACCGTCACCTCGACGGTGAGCACGTCGTCGGTGACCGCGAACCGGCAGTCGAGTTCGGCGTCGCGGGTGGCGATGGCGAGCAGCATGGCGCACGCCTCGTCCACGGCGATGCGCAGGTCCTCGATCTCGTCGAGGGCGAACTGGAGCCGCGCCGCGAGCCCGGCGGTGGCGGTACGCAACACCCCGAGGTAGCCCCCGTCCGCGGGCACGGTGAGGTGCACGACGTCGTCGTCGGTCGTCGGCTGCCCGGTCAGTTGAGTCACCACTCATCCCCCCCGGTCGGGGACTCTACCCGCTCGGTCGCCCGGACGTGTGGGGGCCGCCACGTGCCTGCGCGGCCAGGCCGGCCAGGGCGTCCGCGCTGAGCCGGTAGGGGACCCACTCGGACATCTGCCGCGCCCCGATCGAGGCGTAGAAGCCGGCGGCCGGGTTCCAGTCGATCATCCACCACTCCAGCCGCTGGTAGCCCCGCTCCACGCAGATCGCGGCGAGGGTCGCCAGCAGCAGCCGCCCCGCGCCGGTGCCCCGGGCGGCCGGGCGGACGTAGAGGTCCTCCAGGTAGATGCCGTGCACCCCGGCCCAGGTGGAGAAGTTGAGGAACCACAGCGCGAAGCCCACCGGCTCGTCGTCGGCGTCGACGGCCACGTGCCCGTAGAGCGCCGGGGCCGGCCTACGACTGCTCCAGCTCGGCGCGTCTGACGCCGCGCCGCGACCTGGAGCAGTCGCGAACAGGGCGGCGCTGAGCTGTTCCTCCGTGAGGTGGCACTCGTCGGGGGCGCGTTCGTACGCCGCCAGCTCGTGCACCATGGCGACGACGGCCGGCACGTCCCCGGGACGTGCCGGCCGGATCGTCGGCGGACCGGCGAGGGTCACGCCTTCTTGGTCTCCCAGAAGATCTTGGAGATCTCGTCGATCTTCTGCAGCAGCTCGTCGGCCTTGGCCGGGTCGGTGCCGCCCTTCGCGCCGGCGGCGCCGGCCAGCTTGGTGGCCTCGTTGAACAGCTGGTGCAGGTGCGGGTACTTCTCGAAGTGGGCCGGCTTGAAGTAGTCGGTCCAGAGCACCCACAGGTGGTGCTTCACCAGGTCGGCGCGCTGCTCCTTGATCAGGATGGCGCGGGTGCGGAACTCCGGGTCGGTGTTGGCCTGGTACTTCTCGCAGATCGCCTTCACCGACTCGGCCTCGATCCGGGCCTGGGCCGGGTCGTAGACGCCGCAGGGCAGGTCGCAGTGGGCGCTGGCGGTCACGCGGGGCGTAAGGATGCGCGGAAGTCGCATCAGGATCCTCCTGGGAAGTTTGCGATGATCCACCACGACATTACTCCTGGACGCGTGCCGAGAGGCCGGGTGGAGGTGAACCGATGGGGGCCGATCACCCGGCAGGGGCACCCCGGCTGCGGTGGCCGCTGACCGCCGTGCTGGTGACCGGTCCGTCCATGTCGCCCACGCTGCGGCACGGCGACGCGGTGCTGGTCCGCCCCGGCGGGCGGGCCGTCCGTCCCGGCGACGTCGTGGTCGCGGTGTTCCGCAGCCGCCCCGAGCTGCTCGTGGTCAAGCGCGCGGTCCGCGCCGAGGACGGCGGCTGGTGGCTGGCCGGCGACAACGACCTCGTCACCGACGACTCCCGGGCGTACGGGGTGGCCGACGTGCGGGGCCGGGTGGTGGCGCGCTACTGGCCCCGCCCCGGACGGGTGCGTCGGCGTCGGTTATGACCCCGCTCACATCGGTGTGATGGTGGCGACACTATGCTCGGGGCGTGCCCGGGTGACCCCCGCACCGCGTGTCGCCGCTGGGCGCCTCACCTCGCGCCCGCGCCGGCCGCTCCGTCTGCTCGACAGATCCTGGAGTCACCATGTCATCGTCCACCGTGGACCCCGCTGATCCCGTCTTCCGGCTGCACCGGGGCGGCAAGATGGCCGTCGCCTCGACCGTGCCGCTGACGAGCCGGGAGGACCTCTCTCTCGCGTACACCCCGGGTGTGGCCCGGGTCTGCGAGGCGATCGCCGCCGACCCGGGCGTCGCCGACGACTACACCTGGGCCGCGCACACCGTGGCCGTCGTCACCGACGGCTCGGCCGTACTCGGGCTGGGCAACATCGGCCCGCGCGCGGCGCTGCCCGTGATGGAGGGCAAGGCGGTGCTGTTCAAGCAGTTCGCCGGCGTCGACGCCGTGCCGGTCTGCCTGGACACGCAGGACGTGGACGAGATCGTCGCGGTGGTGCGGGCGCTGGCGCCGTCGTTCGGCGGGATCAACCTGGAGGACATCAGCGCCCCGCGCTGCTTCGAGGTGGAGCGCCGACTCGACGAGGCCCTGGACATCCCGGTCTTCCACGACGACCAGCACGGCACCGCGATCGTCGTGCTCGCCGCGCTGCGCAACGCCGCCACGCTGCTCAACCGCAAGCTCGGCGACCTGCGGGTGGCGGTCAGCGGCGCCGGCGCCGCCGGGGTGGCGGTGACGAAGATGCTGGTCGCCGGCGGCGTGGACCCGGACCAGGTGGTGGTCTGCGACTCCAAGGGCATCATCGGCCGGCACCGGGCCGGGCTGACCGGCACGAAGGCCGAGCTGGCCGCGATGACGAACGCCGACGGCCGCGAGGGCGACATCGCCGAGGCGCTGCGCGGCGCGGACGTGCTGATCGGCGTCTCCGGCGGGCAGATCCCGGAGCAGGCGGTGGCCGGCATGGCGGCGGGGGGCATCGTCTTCGCGCTGGCCAATCCGACGCCCGAGGTGCATCCCGAGGTGGCCGCCCGGCACGTGGCCGTCGTCGCCACCGGCCGCAGCGACTACCCCAACCAGATCAACAACGTGCTGGCGTTCCCGGGCGTGTTCCGGGGGGCGCTGGACGCCCGGGCCACCCGCATCACCGACGGCATGAAGGTGGCCGCCGCCGACGCCATCGCGGGCGTCGTGGCCGAGTCGCTCACCGCCGAGGCGATCGTCCCGTCCCCCCTCGACCCCCGGGTCGCCCCCGCGGTGGCCGAGGCGGTCGCCGAGGCCGCCCGCCGCGACGGCGTCACCCGCTGAGGTGTAAGGAAGGGCCCCTTCCTATCGCTATGCGATAGGAAGGGGCCCTTCCTTACACCCGTCGCACGGCGAGCAGCCCTTCTTGTCGGCCGCTCGGCTTGTTACCGTGCCGATCATGCGTGCCGCCTTCGCCTCCCGTTTCGACGACGCCAACCCGCTCGCCGCGCTCACCGTCGGCGAGCAGCCCGAGCCCACCCACCCGGCCGACGACTGGGTGACCGTGCAGGTGCGGGCCAGCTCCCTCAACCACCACGACCTCTGGTCGCTGCGCGGCCTGGGGCTGCGCGCGGAGCAACTGCCGATGATCCTCGGCTGCGACGCCGTCGGCGTGGACCCGGACGGCAACGAGGTCGTCGTCTACCCGGTGGTCGCCACCCCGGGCGACCCGCGCGGCGTCTCCATCCTCTCCGAGCACATCCCCGGCACGCTGGCCGAGCGGGTCGCCGTACCCCGGTCCAACCTGGTGCCGCTGCCGGCGGGCCTGGCGGCGACGGACGCGGCCTGCCTGCCGACCGCCTGGCTGACCGCGTGGCGGATGCTGACCACCGTGGGTCGGGTCGACGACGCCGACGCCGTGCTGGTCCAGGGCGCCGGGGGCGGCGTGGCGACCGCGGCCGTCGCGCTCGCCGCGGCGATGGGCAAGCGGGTGTACGCGACCAGCCGCGACGCCGGCAAGCGGAAGCGGATCGCCGAGCTGGGCGCCACCGCCGTCGAGCCCGGCGCCCGGCTGCCCGAGCGGGTCGGCGTGGTGATCGAGACGGTCGGGGCGGCCACGTTCGACCACTCGCTGAAGTCCGCCGCGCCGATGGCCCGGATCGTGGTCTCCGGCGCGACCGCCGGGCACGAGCCGAAGGTCAACCTGCGCCGGGTCTTCGCCATGCAGCTGGAGATCCTGGGCACCTCGATGGGCACCCCCGACGAGCTGTCCGCCCTGCTCGCGTTCTGCGCCGAGCGGGGCGTGCGCCCGGTGGTGGACTCGGTCGTCCCGTTCAGCCGGGTCGCCGACGCCTTCGCCCGCCTGCACTCCGGCGAGGTCTTCGGCAAGGTCGTCGTCGACCACACCGCCTGACGGCCCCCGGCGGCCGCGCCCGCTCGCCGTCCGGCGGGGCGCGGCCGCTCAGAGGCGGTTGTCGAGGGTGGCGATGTCGTGGCGGGTGGCGTCGGTGGGGATGCGGCGCTTGGCGGCCTCGTCGCCGTAGAGGGACCAGCGCAGGAACTCGACCGTGGTGTCCGAGACCACCCGCAGGGCGTCGCCGTCGCTGAGCAGGGCCCGGCCGTGGTCGCCCTTCGGCAGGCTCAGCATGGCCTTCGGCCAGGGCACCTTGTCGTAGGCGGCCTTGCCGGCGGCGTACTCGACCACCTCGTCGGCCTCGCCGTGCACGAAGAGCTGCGGCGCGGCGGCGCCCGCGAAGGCGGTACCGACACCGAGCGCGGTGCCGGCGAAGACCACCCCGGCGTCCAGCCGTTCGTCGCGGCCGGCGGTGAAGAGGCCGATCGTGGTCACCCCGCCGGCCGAGTGCCCGGCCGCGGCCACCCGGTCGGTGGCCAGCCGGCCGCGCAGCGGGTCGCCGCTCCGGCCGTCGAGGGCGAGCACCCGGGTGAGCGCGTACGACACGTCGGCGGGCTGGTTGAGCACGTCGAGCACGTTGCCGTCGCCGCCCCGCGCGGTGTGCGGGAAGGTCGGGGCGGCCACCACGAACCCGGCCGCCGCCCAGCGGGTCAGCAGCGTCTCGTAGTCGGCCGGCCGCCCGTTCAGGCCGTGGCTGAACATGACGACGGGAAACTTCCCCCTGGCTGCCGCCGCCGAGCGCTCCGGCTGCCCGCCGGCCTCCCCGGCCGCGGGGTACCAGACGGTCACCGGCAGCGGCCGGTCCCCGTCGCGGTTCAGCTCGAGCTGTCGTACGCCGACGGCGAACGCCTTCTCGGGGGCGGTGCCGGCGGGCACCAGCGGCGCCGGGGTGCTCGCCTTCGGCGATTCGACGGGAGCGGCCGGGCGGGCGACCGGACCGGCGTCGGCGGAGCAGCCGACCAGACCGGCGGCGAGCATGGCCGTGGCGAGCAGGGCGGGGGTGGCGCGACGCGACATGGCTCCGATTGTGCCTCGCCGCGCCACCCGCCCCACCCGGGATCGACGCAGCGCGCCGGCCGCGTGACCGGCTCGTGCCGGCTCGTCCGACTCGGGTGCCGGACGCGACGAGGCGGGTCCGCTCGCCCGGTTCGCCGGTCGGCCGGGCGTCAACCGGTCACGGGCGGGGCGTCGGCGCCGGCGGCGCGGAGGCGCGCCAGATCGGCGGCGTCCTTGGGGCGGCGGGGGCGCCCCGGCATCCAGACGGGAAACATCTCCTTGAACTCGATCTGGGCGGCCACCGAGATCACCGGGACGGCCAGCGGGCCGATCCGGCCGGGCGGACCGGTCAGCATGCCGTCGGGCAGCGGGGTGCCCGCCCACGGGCCGGCGCCCACCACCACCCGGCCGGCCGCGTCCCGCGCCAGGTACGCGACGCTCACCTCGACGTCGTCGCGGACCAGGTCGAGCTGCATGTGGACCGGCATCCTCGGGTCCGGCCGCCAGCCGTGCGCCCGCAGCAGGCCGGCCAGCCGCTCCGCGTCGGCACGCCAGCAGTACCAGTCGACGTCGACGTGCGGCCGGGTCACCTCGCCCAGGTGGAAGTCCATCGCCCAGCCGCCCCGCAGCCACACCTCGATGCCGGCCGCCGACGCCAGCCCAACCAGCTCGGCGATGCCGTCGAGTTGTCGCCCCGCCAGACCGTCCACGGCGGCACCGTAGCCCGGCGGCCGTCCCCGCGCCACGGCGTTACCCGTACCGGGGGCGTCCAGGGCGGCCGGTGCGGCGGTCAGCGGGCGGAGCGGGTCTCGAACGCCGTCACGCCCGGAAGGCGGGCGCCGCCGGGCAGGCGCCGGCCGGCGTCCGGGTCGCCGTAGAGGGTCCAGCGGAGGAAGTCCGTGGTGGTGGCGAGGACCTGGTCGAAGCCGTGCCGCCCCGGGGTCAGGTACTCGCCGTGGCCCTGACCGAGCAGGCTCAGGAAGGCGGCCGGGCCGGTCGTGCGGTCGTACGCGGCCCGGCCGACCGACGCCGGCACGATCGGGTCGGCCGTGCCGTGCACGAACAGCAGCGGCGCCGCCGGGCCGGCGAAACTGCCCGCCATGCCGCCGCCGGCGATCACGATGCCGGCCCGCAGCCGCCCCGACCGTCCCGAGGTGAACATCCCCGCCGTGGTGAAGCCGCCCGCCGAGTGGCCGGCGGCGGCGAAGCGGGTGACGTCGAGGTGCCCGGCCAGCGGGTCGCCGCGCCGGGCGTCGAGCCGCACCAGGTGCCGGACGAGCCGCCAGCCGTCGGCCGGCTGGTGGCGTACGTCGGCGCGGCTGAACCGGGGCGTCCCGCGCCGGGTGTGCGGGTAGGCCGGGGCGGCCACCACGAAGCCGGCGGCGGCCCAGCGCGTGGTCAGCCCGGCGTGCAGCTCGGGGAGGCTGTGCAGCCCGTGGCTGTAGACCACCACCGGGAACCGGCCCGCCGCCACCGCGTCCCCGTCCGCCGGGTACCAGACGGTCACCGGCAGCGGCCGAGCCGAGGTGGGGTCGACGGTGAACGTCCGTACCCCGACGGCGTACGTCGTCTCGGGGGCCGGACGGGCCGGCGGAGCGCCGCTCCCGGGCGCGGCGGTGGCCGGCGCGCAGCCCGCCAGCAGCGCCGTCATCAGCACGGCGACCAGCCGCTTCACCCCCACCGTTCCACGGTAGGTGCCCGACTGCCCGGATCGTCCCCGCCGTCCGGCCCGGACACCCCCGCCACCCGGCCGGACTCGGTCCACCGGCCGGACCGACCTGCCGCCGGGGAGCCCGCGGGGGACCGCCGCGCGGGGCCGGCTTGGCTAGGGTCACCGGCATGCCTGAGAACCACACCGACCCGAGCGGCAACACCGCGGCGTTCCGCGCCTTCGCCAACACCGCCGAGCCCGAGGCACCGGCCGGCGCGTCCCGCACGCCGCTGCTCGTCGGCGGGGCGGCGGTCGCGGTCGTGCTGGTCGCCCTCCTCGCCTGGCTCGCCCTGGGCTGAACGGCGTGGAGCCACCGGGCGACCCGGAGCCGGGCGCGGTGGAGGCGCCACCCGACGCGGCGCGTCCGGAGCGTGGCCCGGGCCGGTGGACGGACCTCCGCTCCCGCCTTCGCGGCCTGCACCGGCGCACCGCCGTCATCGGCCTGGTGTTGCTGGTCGCCGGGCTGACGAACGCGGTGGCCACGGGGGCGTACAAATGGCACCTGCACGCGAAGGCGGAGCGGCTGCGGGCGGACGGCGTTCCGGTCCGGGCCACCGTGACCGACCGGCGCGACGACGTCGGGCGCGGCGGCGGCACCGACACGGTCCGGGTCTGGTACGTCTACGAGGGCGTCCAGCGCACCCGGCGGATCCGCTGTGGCTCGGCCGGTGGCTGTCTCCACGAGCCGCCGGAGGTGATGACGCTCTGGGTCGACCCGGAGCGCCCCGCGGAGTTCGTGGCCGCCAACGGCAACACCGACGACTCGGTCTTCTTCCTCAACTCCTGGGGCGGCATCCCGTTCGGGCTGCTGGTCGCCGCGTTGGGCGGGGCATTCGTGTTCGCGGCCCTCGTCCCGACGGGGATGTTCGACCGGCCCACACCCGCACGACTCCGCAGAGGGCCCGGACGCGACCGGGTCCGGCGCACCCGGGCCGCGCGGCGTCGCGGGAAGACTCGGCGCTGAGGCCGGCGGCGACCGCGCGCCGAACTCGACCGCCGGCGGGGCCCGACGCCCCGACCCGCCCGGGCCGTGCCCGGGGTGGTCGGTCAGCCGACCGCGCCGACCACGGCCCGCGTCTGGAGGGCGATCTCGCGCTCCTCGTCGGTGCCGAGGACACAGACCGTCACCTCGGCGCCCTCGGGTGAGATGACCCGGTCGCCGCTGCCGGCGTTGCGCTCCGGGTCCACCGCGATGCCGAGCCGGTCCAGGCCGGCCAGCGCGGCGGCGCGCACCGGCGCGGCGTGCTCGCCGACTCCGGCGGTGAAGGCGATCGCGTCCACCCGCCCGAGCAGCGCGTAGTACGCCCCGACGTAGCCGGTGATCCGCCGGCAGTAGACGTCGAAGGCGAGCGTGGCCGCCGGATCGCCGTCCGCCCGGCGCCTGAGGACCTCGCGCATGTCGTTGGCGCCGGTCAGCCCGAGCAGGCCGCTGCGGTGGTTGAGCAGGTCGTCGATCTCGTCGACGGAGAGCCCGCCCTCCCGGCGCAGGTGGAAGATGACGGTCGGGTCGAGGTCGCCGCTGCGGGTGCCCATCACCAGGCCCTCCAGCGGGGACATCCCCATCGAGGTGGCCACGCTCCGGCCGCCGGCGACCGCGCAGGCGCTGGCCCCGTTGCCCAGGTGCAGGGTGATCGTGTTCACCTCCGCGTACGGGCGGCCGAGCAGCTCGGCGGCGCGCCGGGACACGTACGCGTGCGAGGTGCCGTGGAACCCGTACCGCCGGATGCCGTACCGCTCGGCGGTGTCCCGCTCGACCGCGTAGGTCGCGGCGGCCTCGGGCAGCGTGGTGTGGAACGCGGTGTCGAAGACGGCGACCTGCGGCACGTCCGGCAGCGCGGCCAGGGCGACCTCGATGCCGGTCAGGTTGGCGGGGTTGTGCAGCGGCGCGAGCGGGATCAGGTCGCGGATCGCGGCGAGCACCGCGTCGTCGATCAGGACGGGCTCGCCGAACCGCTTGCCGCCGTGGACCACCCGGTGCCCGACGGCGGCGAGCCCGGCCAGGTCGAGCCCGGCGAGGATCTGCCGGACGGCGGTCTCGTGGTCGGCCGGGCCGCCGCCCGGTTCGCCGACCCGCTCCACGGTGCCCCTGTCGAGCACCCGGTCGCCGTCGAAGAGCCGGTACTTCACCGACGACGACCCGCAGTTGAGTACGAGCACCCGGCTCATGACGACTCCTCGGCGGCGGCCTGGATGGCGGTGATCGCCACGGTGTTCACGATGTCCGGCACGGTGGCTCCCCGGGACAGGTCGTTCACCGGCCGGCGCAGGCCCTGCATCACGGGCCCGACGGCCACTGCCCCGGCGGAGCGCTGCACCGCCTTGTACGTGTTGTTGCCCGTGTTCAGGTCGGGGAAGACGAAGACCGTGGCCCGGCCGGCGACCGCGCTGCCGGGCAGCTTCGTCGCCGCGACCGCCGGGTCGATCGCCGCGTCGTACTGGATCGGCCCCTCGACCAGCAGGTCGGGGCGGCGCTGCCGGACCAGTTTCGTGGCCGCCGCGACCTTCTCCACGTCGGCGCCCGCCCCGGAGCTGCCGGTGGAGTAGGAGAGCATGGCGACCCGCGGCTCGATGCCGAACCGGGCGGCGGTGTCCGCCGAGGAGATGGCGATGTCGGCGAGCTGGGCCGCGTCCGGGTCGGGGTTGACCGCGCAGTCGCCGTAGACCAGCACCCGGTCGGCCAGCAGCATGAAGAAGACGCTGGAGGCGACCGAGACCCCCGGCACCGTACGGATGATCTCGAAGGCCGGCCGGATCGTGGCGGCGGTGGTGTGGGTCGCCCCGGAGACCATCCCGTCGGCGTGCCCGGTCTGCACCATCAGGGTGCCGAAGTAGTTCGGCTGGTCGACGATGTCGTGCGCCAGCTCGGCGGTGACCCCCCGGTGGGCGCGCAGCTTCGCGTACTCGACGGCGAACTCGTCGCGCCACTCGCTGGTGACCGGGTCGACCACCCGCGCGCCGGTGATGTCGATGCCCAGCTCGCGAGTCCGCCGTACGACGTCGTCGGGACGCCCGAGCAGGGTGATGTCGGCGACGCCCCGGCGCAGCAGGATCTCCGTCGCCCGCAGGATCCGCTCCTCCGCCCCCTCGGGCAGCACGAGGTGCCGGCGCCGGGCCCGGGCCCGGTCGATCAGGTCGTTCTCGAACATCAGCGGGGTGACCCGCCCGGAGCGGCTGACCCGCAGCCGGCGGGCCAGGTCGTCGGTGTCCACGCAGCGCTCGAACGCGCCGAGCGCGGCCTCCACCTTGCGCGGGTTGGCCGCGCTGGGGCGGCCCTCGATCCGGCTGGACGCGGCCACCGTGTCGTAGCTGTCGCTGGGCACGGAGAGCACCGCGAGCCCGGTGCTCAGCCCCTCCACCAGCCGCATCGCGCGCGGGTCCGGCTGCTCGCCGAGGGTGAGCACCACCCCGGCGACCGAGACCTGCCCGGCCACGTGCGCCGCGCTCGCCGCCACCAGCAGGTCCGCCCGGTCCCCGGGGGTGATCACCAGGGCGCCCTCGGTCAGGTGGTCCAGCAGCGTCGGCACGTGCGCCGCGCCGACCACGTAGTCGAGCACGTCGCGGCCGAGCGCGTCGTCGTCCCCGGCCAGCAGCGTGGCGCCGAGCGCCGCCGCCACCTCGGCCACCGTCGGCGCCGACACGGTCGGCACCTCCGGGATGGCGTACGCGGGGACCGGCAGGTCCGGCAGGGCCATCGGGCCGGGCACCCGGTTGGCGACGACCGCCAGCACCGTCGCCCCGAGGTCCTCCAGATCGTGGTACGCCCCGCGCGCCGCCGCCGCGATCGCCGCCGGCTCCTGCCCGAAGCCGTCGACCACGGGCACCACCACGCTGCCGAACTCGGTGGCCAGCCGGGCGTTGAAGGCCAGCTCGCGGGGCCCGGCGCCGTCGCCGCCGTCGGCGAAGTCGCTGCCCACCACGACCACCGCCGGGCAGCGCCGCTCGACCTCCCGATAGCGCGTGACGATGCCGGCGATCAGTTCCTCCCGCCGCCCGTCGGCGACCAGCGCGGTGGCCTCGGCGTACGTGGTGCCGCTGAGGTCGGCCAGCGGCAGCCCGATCCGGTACCGGTCGCTGAGCAGGGCGAGGATCGGGTCGGGGCCGTGCCCGCCGACCAGCGGCCGGAACGCGCCGATCCGCTCGACCTGCCGGGACAACAGCTCCGCCAGTCCGAGCGCGACGGTCGACTTGCCACCGCCGGATCCCACGCTGGTCAGGTACACACTCCGCGCCACGCACCCACCCTAGAAGATCGCGCCCCCCTCGGCCCGGGACCTTAGCCCCACCCGCCCGGGCCATTGATCATGAAGTTGTTGTCGCCCGCCTCGGGGCGTGTCGCGACACCAACGTCATGATCAACGCAAGGTGAGGGGGCGGGTCACTCGTCGTCTTCGTCGTCGAGGCGCGCGAGCCAGGTGGCGAAGCGCTCGATCGGGGTCTCGAACTCGGGGTTCAGGTCGACGAAGTCGCGGAGGCGCTCGCCGAGCCACTCCATGCTGACCTGCTCGTCGCCCCGGCGTTCGACCAGTTCCTCGATGCCGCGGTCGGTGAAGTACATGTCGTCCGTTCCTCGCTCGTCTGTCTGCTGTGTGTGGGCGTCCCGACCGTCCCGGGGCGGACGCCGGCCGGGACCGCCTCGGACGGGCCGGGACGCCGACGGGGCAGAGCCGTCAGGGTGACGGGCTCTGCCCCGGTGCGCTCGGCGGTGCGGTCAGGTCACGGGCGGGGGAGAGCCGCCTCGATCAGCGCGGTCTGCTCCACGTCGTGCATCTTCGCCGAGCCGACGGCCGGGGCGGCCGCGGCCGGACGGGAGATGCGACGCAGCCGGACGTCGGCCAGGTGCTCCAGCAGGTTGAGCGCGACGAACGACCAGGCGCCCTGGTTGGCCGGCTCCTCCTGCACCCAGGCGTAGTCCTCGGCGTTCGGGCACGCCGCCAGCGCGGCCCGGATCTCCTCCACCGGCATCGGGTAGAGCTGCTCCAGCCGGATGATCGCGGTGTCGGTGATGCCGCGCTCCTGCCGGGCCTGGAACAGGTCGTAGTAGACCTTGCCCGAGCAGAGCAGCACCCGCTTCACCGCCTCCGGCGCCGGGGCGCCCGGGTCGCGCAGCACCGGCTGGAAGGTGCCGGTGGTGAACTCCTCGACGGAGGAGACGCAGAGCTTGTGCCGCAGCAGCGACTTCGGCGTGAACACCACCAGCGGCTTGCGCTTCGGCGAGAGCGCCTGGCGCCGCAGCAGGTGGAAGTAGTTCGCCGGGGTGGTCGGGATGGCCACCCGCATGTTGTCCTCGGCGCACATCTGCAGGAACCGCTCCGGGCGGCCGGAGGTGTGGTCCGGGCCCTGGCCCTCGTGGCCGTGCGGCAGCAGCAGGGTGACCGCGGAGCGCTGGCCCCACTTTACCTCGCCGGAGGAGATGAACTCGTCGATCACCGACTGGGCGCCGTTGACGAAGTCGCCGAACTGCGCCTCCCAGCAGACCAGCGCGTTGATGTTCTCCACCGAGTAGCCGTACTCGAAGCCCATCGCCGCGTACTCGCTGAGCAGGGAGTCGTGCACGAAGAACCGGGACCGCTCGCCGTCGCCGGTCAGCGACTGCAGGGGGAGGTGGTCCTGGCCGGTCTCGGCGTCGACCACCGCGGCGTGCCGCTGCACGAAGGTGCCCCGGCGGGAGTCCTGACCGGCGAGCCGGACGGTGATCCCGTCGTGCAGCAGCGAGCCGAACGCGATGATCTCGCCGAAGCCCCAGTCGATGTTGCCCTCGACGGACATCTTGGCCCGCCGGTCGAGCAGCTGCTGGATCCGCTTGTGCGGGGTGAAGCCCTCCGGCAGGTTGACGTGCGCCTCGCCGATGGCCTTGACGACGCCGGCGTCCGTGGCGGTCTCCACCTGCGGCTCCGGCTCGTCCTCCCGCTTGGGGCGGCTGAGCTGGCGCGGCATGGTGGCCGCGTCGCGGGTGGCCTTGAAGACCCGCTCCAGCTGCGACTGGTAGTCGCGCAGCAGCTCCTCCGCGTCCTCCACGGTGATGTCGCCGCGCCCGATCAGCTCCTCGGTGTAGAGCTTCCGGACGGACCGCTTCGAGTCGATGATCTTGTACATCTGCGGGTTGGACATCGACGGGTCGTCGCCCTCGTTGTGCCCGCGCCGGCGGTAGCAGACCATGTCGATGACGACGTCCTTGTTGAACGCCTGCCGGTACTCGAAGGCCAGCCGGGCGACCCGGACCACGGCCTCGGGGTCGTCGCCGTTGACGTGGAAGATCGGCGCCTGGATCATCCGGGCGACGTCGGTGCTGTAGAGGCTGGAGCGGCTGTACTCCGGGGCGGTGGTGAAGCCGACCTGGTTGTTGACCACCACGTGCACGGTGCCGCCGGTGCGGTAGCCGCGCAGCTGGGAGAGGTTGAGCGTCTCCGCCACCACGCCCTGGCCGGCGAAGGCGGCGTCGCCGTGCACCGCGAGCGGCAGCACGGTGTAGCCCTCCAGCTTGAGGTCTATCCGGTCCTGCTTGGCCCGGACGATGCCCTCCAGCACCGGGTCGACGGCCTCCAGGTGCGACGGGTTCGCCACCACCGAGACCTTGACCGCGTGGTCGCCGTCCGGCGTGGTGAACTTGCCGTTCTGACCCAGGTGGTACTTCACGTCGCCGGAGCCCTGCGTGGAGCGCGGGTCCAGGTGCCCCTCGAACTCCGAGAAGATCTTCTCGTACGGCTTGCCGACGATGTTCGCCAGCACGTTGAGCCGGCCGCGGTGGGCCATGCCGATGACGACCTCGTCCAGCCCGTCCTCGGCGGAAGCCTCCAGCACCTCGCCGAGCAGCGGGATCAGCGACTCGCCGCCCTCCAGCGAGAAGCGCTTCTGCCCGACGTACTTGGTCTGCAGGAAGGTCTCGAACGCCTCGGCGGCGTTGAGCCGGTTGAGCACGTGCTTCTGCTCGTCCGGGGACGGCTTCTCGTACTTGCGCTCGATCCGCTCCTGGATCCAGCGCCGCTCCTCCGGGTCCTGGATGTGCATGTACTCGATGCCGACCCGGCGGCAGTACGAGTCGCGCAGCACGCCGAGAATGTCGCGCAGCTTCATCCGCTGCTTGCCGGCGAAGCCGTTGACCGGGAACTCGCGGTCCAGGTCCCACAGGGTCAGCCCGTGCTGGAGGACGTCCAGGTCCGGGTGCTTGCGGATCTCGAACTCGAGCGGGTCGGTGTCGGCCATCAGGTGCCCGCGCACCCGGTAGGCGTGGATCAGCTCGTGCACCCGGGCGGTCTTGTTGATCTGGCCCTCGCTGTTGACCGCGACGTCGCGCATCCAGCGCACCGGCTCGTACGGGATCCGCAGCGAGGTGAAGATCTGGTCGTAGAAGTCGTGCTCGCCCAGCAGCAGCTCGTGCATGACCTTGAGGAACTCGCCGGACTGCGCGCCCTGGATGATCCGGTGGTCGTACGTGCTGGTCAGGGTGATGACCTTGCTGACCGCCAGCTCGGCCAGGGTGGCCTCGGACATGCCCTGGTAGGGGGCCGGGTACTCCATCGCGCCGACGCCGATGATCGCGCTCTGCCCCTGCATGAGCCGCGGCATCGAGTGCACGGTGCCGATGCCGCCGGGGTTGGTCAGCGAGATCGTGGTGCCGGAGTAGTCCTCCATGGTCAGCTCGTTGCGGCGGGCGCGCCGGACCACGTCCTCGTACGCCTGCCAGAACTGCCGGAAGTCCATCTGCTCGCAGCCCTTGATGGACGGGACCACCAGGTTGCGGCTGCCGTCCGGCTTCACCAGGTCGATCGCGATGCCCAGGTTGACGTGCTCGGGCCGGACCATGACCGGCTTGCCGTCGACCTCGGCGAAGGAGTTGTTCATCTCCGGGTGGGCGACCAGCGCCCGGACCATCGCGTACCCGATGAGGTGGGTGAAGCTGACCTTGCCGCCGCGCCCACGGGTGAGGTGGTTGTTGATCACGATGCGGTTGTCGACCAGCAGCTTGGCCGGGACGGCGCGCACGCTGGTGGCGGTCGGCACGGCGAGCGAGGCGTCCATGTTCTGGACGATCTTCGCCGCCACGCCGCGCAGCGGCGTGGTCTGCGGGCCGGTGGCGGTCGGCTTGGTCGGCGCGGGCTTGGCCGGGGCGGCCTTCGCGGGCGCCGGCTTGGCCGGGGCGGCCTTGGCGGCCGGCTTCTCCGGCTTCTTCTCCGCCGGCTTGGCGGCGGCCGGCTGCGCGACCGAGGTGGTCGCCTCCTGCTGCCCGGCGGGCTCCGGCCCGGCGGCCGGCTTCGGGGCCTGCTTTTCGGCGCGGGGCGTGCCGGCGCCGGGCGCCGGACGGTAGTCCGCGAAGAAGTCGTGCCAGGCCGAATCGACGCTGGTGGGGTCGGCGAGGTAGCGCTGGTACATCTCCTCGACGATCCACTCGTTCGGGCCGAAACCCGCCAGTGGGTTCTCCTGCGAAGTCTGCTGGGTCGACACGGCCGGTAATCGCCTCTTTCACGCGGGTTTGTATGTCACGCGGTGTCCCCGTGCCGCCCTGTCTGCGAGCGCCCACGAGACGGCTCCCAGGCTACGCCGTGCGGATGCCGCAGGCATTTCCGCCTCCGCCGCGTGGTCCGTTTCACAGAAGATGCCAGAAGTTGGCCAAACGCTGCGTGTTCCGCCGGCTGCTGGTAAGGCCCGTCGTGTCGCCGGCGCCCGGTACGACGGGGGGCGGGGGTGGTGCCCGGCACCACCCCCGCCCCCCGTCGTCCGAACCCGTCAGGAGATGTCGCGACGGCGGGTGATCGCGATGCCGACCACCCCGCTGACCACCGCGTAGCCGATCAGCACGAGCGCGCCGACCCACCACTCGGGGGTGAAGTCCGTCTGGCCCTCGCTGACCATGACCGTCGAGGCGACGGCCGGCCAGATCACCTGCCACTTGGCCACGGCCATGTTGTCCAGCGCGTTCGCCAGCAGCATGAACAGCAGCCCCACCACCTGCGTGCCGACCAGGTAGAGCACCGCGGCGGTGATCACCGCGCCGAGCTGGTTGGTGATCAGCGTGCCGATGCCCACGCCGAGGACCGTCCAGATCGCGTACGCCAGCAGGTTGAGCAGCAGCGCCCGCTGCACGGCCCACTCGTCGAGCATCGTGCCGTAGTCGTTGATCGACAGGAAGACCGCCCCGGCGGCCAGGTCGATCAACGTGGTCACCAGCCAGAACCCGAAGCCCAGCAGGCTCGCCGCGACGAGCTTGCTGATGATCACCGACGTGCGCCGCGGCGTGGACAGGAACGTCGTGGTCGCCGTCTGGTGGAAGAACTCGTTGGTGACCATCAGGATGCCGATCAGCATCACGAACATCAGGCCCAGGTACTGCCCGGAGGTGTAGAGGTTGGCGGCCTGCGCCGCCGCGGACGCCATGTCGCCGGTGACGCCCAGGCTCTCGCCCTTGCCGCTCAGCGTCTCGTCGGCGACCCAGGCGTTGACCGCGAACGCCAACGCGATCGACAGGAACGCGCCGATGGCCAGCCACCACCAGGTGCTGGTGGTGCGGATCTTGAGCAGCTCGGATCGGACGAGGTTCATCGGATGCCCGCCTTTCCGGCCGTCAGCTCCAGGAAGACCCGTTCCAGGTCGGGCCGTTCCGTGGTCAGTTCGTGTAGTTCGACGCCGGCGGCCAGGGCGACCCGGCCCACGGTCGGGGCGTCCACCCCGCCCACCAGCAGGACGCCGTGCTCGTCGACGTCGACGGTGGCCGGGCCGTCCTTCAGCGCCACGGTCAGCGCGTCGGCCTGCGGGGTGCGCACGCGCACCCGGACGCCCTGCGCCATCGACCCGATCACGTGCTCGACCGTGCCCTGCCGGACGAGCTGGCCGGCGGCGATGATCACCACGTCGTCGGCGAGCAGCTGCATCTCGGACAGCAGGTGGCTGGAGACCAGCACGGTGCGGCCCTCGTGCGCGAGGTTCTTGAGGAACCCGCGCATCCACCGGATGCCCTCCGGGTCCAGGCCGTTGGCCGGCTCGTCGAGGATCAGCACCCGGGGGTCGCCGAGCATCGCGGCGGCGATGCCGAGCCGCTGCTTCATGCCGAGCGAGTAGCCCTTGAACTTGCGGTTCGCCGCCGGCGTGAGCCCGACCAGCGCCAGCGCCTCGTCGGCCCGCTGCTTCGGCAGCCCCGCCGCCGCGCAGAGCACCCGCAGGTGGTTGATCCCGGTGCGGCCCTTGTGCGCGCTGGACGCCTCCAGCACCGCGCCGACGTGCCGCAGCGGGTCGGTCAGGTCGGCGTACCGGCGGCCGCTGATGGTCGCCTGTCCGCCGGTCGGGGTGACCAGGTTCAGCAGCATGCGCAGGGTGGTCGTCTTGCCGGCACCGTTGGGGCCGAGGAACCCGGTCACCCGCCCCGGCTCGACCGTGAAGGACAGATTGTTCACGGCCCGGACGTTCTTGTACTGCTTCGTCAGGCCGGACACCACGATCTGACCGTCACTTGTGGGGCTTCGCTGCCCGTCAGTCATTGCTCTCCTTCGTGCGGGGGCGTCGGGGTACGCCGTGACACAGCGTGGCGGGCGGGCGCAACGAGGTCAATCAGGCGCGCTCCGTAGATCCACCTCCGTCTCAGGCAGGAGGCCCTCCTCCCCAGGAACGACTACCCGCCGGCCGCCGCCACGGCGATCCAGGTCGCCCGGGCCCAGGCCAGGAGGGTGCCGTCGGGGGCGTACAGGCTGGTGTGCACGAGTGCCTTGCGGCCCTCGCCGCCGACCATCGCGCCGGTCACCACGCACTCGTCGCCCGGCTCGGGCAGCGCCGCGACCACCGCCGCGATGCGGCCGAGGACGTACGGCCGGCCGGGGGCGATGACCGCCCAGCCGCCGGGGCAGTCCAGCGCCGCCCAGACCGTGGCGGGAGTGACCGACCCCGGCGCGCGGAACGGCGCGGCGGTCCGGCCGTCCGGCAGCCGGCCCGGGAAGATCCGCAGGCCGTCGGGGCGGCCCGGGCCGCAGACGTAGCAGCCCGGGAAGGGGTGGTCCACCAGTCCGGGGTACGCCGCCGACGCGGCCCGCGCGGCCGGCAGGTCCACCGGCGGCACGACCGCGCGGGGATCCTCCGTGGGGCGGACCTGGGCGACGACCAGGCCCTCCGGGTCGCGGACCTCCCCGTCGACGAGAGTGAGCAGGGTCTCCAGCGGGGGCGGGCGACGCAGCGTCACCTCGACCGGCCCCGGGGCACCGGACGCGGCGGCGAAGACCCCGGCGCTCCAGCCGCCGTTGCCCGAGCCGGGCGGCCCGTTGTGGCGCGACTCGATGATCATCAGACACCTCCTGCGGCGCGGCGTCCGGCCCCGTCGCCGGCCCGCCCCCGGCAGCCTCGCACGCCCGCCGGCCGGCCCCGCCACGGGTCGCCGACCGCCGTTCACCTCATCGACACTCCTCACCCCAACGCCCGGCAACCCGGGCCGCCTACACAGGTGCCATGGCCGTTCTGCACGCCGCTGGCGCACCCCTGACGACCAGCGGATACACCCTGCTGATCGCCGACGACCCGAGCGAGGTCGCGGCCGCGCAACGCCTCCGTCACGAGGTGTTCGCCACCGAGCTCGGCGCCACCCTCCGCCCCGACGCCGCCGGGCGCGACGTCGACGAGTTCGACCCGTACTGCGACCACCTGATCGTCCGGCAGGAGAGCACGGGCGAGGTCGTCGGCACGTACCGGCTCCTCCCGCCGGACCGCACCGACCGTCGGTACGCCGAGACCGAGTTCGACCTCGCGGCGCTCGACCCGCTCCGGGAGCAGTTGGTCGAGGCCGGCCGCTCCTGCGTGCACCCCGACCACCGCTCCGGCGCCGTGATCAACCTGATGTGGGCCGGCATCACCCGCTACCTGCACCTGCGCGGGTCGCGCTGGCTCGGCGGCTGCGCGTCGGTGCCGGTGGCCGACGGGGGCGGGGCCGCCGCCGCGGTGTGGGACGAGGTCCGGGCCCGGCACCTGGCCCCGCCGCCGCTGCGGGTGCGTCCGCGCCGTCCCTGGTTTGCCGAGCCGGGCGCGACGACCGGGCCGGCCGACCGTCCGGCGGGGCGGGCCGTGCTGCCGCCGCTGCTGCGCGGCTACCTGCGCCTCGGCGCCTGGGTCTGCGGGGAACCCGCGTACGACCCGGACTTCGGGGTGGCCGACTTCTACGTGCTCTTCTCCCTGGACCGGATGAACCCCCGCTACCTGCGGCACTTCCTGGGCGGGACCGAGCGGTGAGTGCGACACCTCTCTGGCTGCCCGCGTCGGGCTGCGGGCCGGCCTGCCTCCCGGTCGCCGGCGAGCCGCCGGCCGCGCCGGCGGCCCGGCGGGCGGCCCGGCTGCTGGCTGTGCTCGGGATGCTGCTGGCGGGCACGGTGCTGGCCGCGCTGCTGCCGGTGCTGCCGGCGGCGGAACGGGCCGTGGCCGTGCGCGGCTGGGCCCGGGGGACGCTGCGCGTCCTCGGCGTCCGCCTGGTGGTGCGCGGCCGGGCGCCGCGGCGGCCGGCGTTGCTGGTGGCCAACCACGTCTCCTGGCTGGACGTGCTGGCGCTGCTGGCCGTCGCGCCGGCCCGGATGGTGGCCAAGCGGGAGGTGCGGTCCTGGCCGCTGGTCGGGCTGCTCGCGACCGCGGCTGGCACCGTCCTGGTCGACCGGGCCCGGCCGCGCGACCTGCCGGCGACGGTGGCCCGGGTCGCCGCCGTGCTGCGCGCCGGCCGCCCGGTGGCGGTCTTCCCGGAGGGTACGACGTGGTGCGGGGCCGCCGACGCGGTCGGCTGCCGCCCCGGCCGGGGGTTCCGCCCGGCCCTGTTCCAGGCGGCGATCGACGCCGGGGCGCCGGTGGTGCCGCTGCGGATCGGGTACGCGTGCGCCGCGACCGGCGTGCCGACCACGGCCGCCGCCTTCGTCGGCGACGACAACCTGTTCCGCTCGCTGGGTCGGGTGCTCGCCGCCCGCGACCTGGAGGTCCGGGTGACCGTCTCCGCCGCGCTGCACCCCGCGCGGGACGCCGACCGTCGACTGCTCGCCCGGACGGCCGAGTCGGCCGTGCACCTCGTGCCGCCGCCGGCCGGGTCGGCGGCCCCGGGCGCGCCGGTCCCCGTGCCGGCGCTGTCCGCGCCGGTCCCCGTGCCGGCGCTGTTTCCGCCGGTGGCCGCGCCGGTGCCGTCCCCGCCGGTCGCCGCGCCGTCGGAACCGGGGCCTCCCGCCGGGCCGGCCGGACCGGAGCGGAGGCTCGACCTGGCCGCCTGACCCCCGACCGTCCGCCGCCCGGCGGCACCGCTTGCCATATCGCGATGTATCGCGTTACTGTCCTGCCGTGGGACGCGTCGGGCCGGCGCGTCACCGGAGGGAGGACCGATGACCGGCTGGACCGTGGACGCCCCGCAGCGGCTCACCCTGGACGGGCCGGTCACCCGGCTGGACGTCCACCTGCTCAGTGGCCGCCTCAACGTGGTGGCCACCGACGGCCCGGCCCGGGTCGACGTCACCCGGGTCGGTCGCCGGCCGGTCCTGGTCGAGCACCGGGACGGTCGGCTCTCCGTACGCCAGCAGCGGCGCCGGCGGTGGTCTGAGTTCGTCTGGTGGGTGGGGCCGCTGTCCCGGCTGTCCCGGGTCGACGTCTCCGTCGCGGTCCCCGCCGACGTGCTGGCCGACCTCGAACTGGTCGAGGGCTCGCTGGTCGCGTCGGGCCTGCGCGGCCGGACCCGGGTGGAGGTGACGGCGGGGCGGATCACGCTGATGGGGCTGCGCGGCCCGACGTCGGCGAAGACCACGTCGGGCCCGGTCGAGGCGCTCGGCGTGTCCGGCGACCTCGACCTGGAGACGGTCTCGGGCGAGGTGACCCTCGCCGACAGCGCGGCCGGGCAGGTGCGCGCGACCACCGTCTCCGGCGCCATCACCTGCGACCTGGACAATCCCCGGCGCAGCGACATCCGGCTCAGCACGATCTCCGGCGGCATCACCGTCCGGGTCCGCGAGGACAGCGACCTCGCCGTGCGCCTGCACACCACGTCGGGCCGGATCACCAGCGGCTTCGCCCAGGTGCGGGGCAGTGCCGCCCCCGGGGCGGTGGTCGACAGCGAGGGAGTGCTCGGCGCGGGCGAGGGTAAGCTCTGGGCTTCCGCCACCTCGGGCAGCATCGCGCTGCTCGCCCGCCCGGTGGACGACCAGGAAGAGGAGCTGCCGTGACCGCCGTGTTCAGTCACGGGCGGCTCCGGCTCTACCTGCTCAGGCTCCTCGACGACGGCCCGAAGCACGGCTACGAGCTGATCCGCCTGCTGGAGGAGCGGTTCCTCGGCCACTACGCGCCCAGCGCCGGCACCATCTATCCCCGGCTGCAACGGATGGAGGCCGACGGGCTCGTCACCCACACCGCCGTCGGCGGCCGCAAGGTCTACGAGATCACCGAGGCCGGCCGGGCCGAGCTGCGCCAGCGGGCCGGCGAACTGGCCGCCCTGGAGTCGGACATCGCGGCCTCGGTCGAGGACCTGTCCGCGCTGGCCGGGGAGATCCGCGACGAGGTACGCGGCTCGGTCCGCGACCTGAAGCGGGAGCTGCGCGAGGCGGCGCGGCAGACCCGACGGGCCCGCTGGACGCCCCCCGCGCCCGGTCCGGCGCCCGCCCCCGCCCCCGCGGCAGGGCCGGGAACGACGTCGCTCGCCGAGTTCGACCAGCGGCTGGCGGCCTTCGCCGTCGAGGTGGGCACCCTGGTACGGGCCCGCAGGCTCACCGACTCGCAGCTGCGTACGGCGATCCGGCTGCTCGACGGCGCGCTGGACGGGCTGCGGCGGCTGCTGCGCTGATCACGGCGGTCGGCTCACAGGCTTTTTCCAGGAAGTGCCCAGCGCGGACGCAGCGAGAGCGCGGATGATGGGCGCATGGCCGCTACCCAGACCGAGGCGCGACTGCTCGTCGTCGAGGACGATCCCAACATCCTCGAACTGCTCTCCGCGAGCCTGCGCTTCGCGGGTTTCGACGTGGCCACCGCGACGAGCGGCAGCGCCGCCCTGCACGCCGCCAAGGACCACCGGCCCGACCTGGTCGTGCTCGACGTGATGCTGCCCGACCTGGACGGCTTCGAGGTCATCCGGATGCTCCGCGAGGGCGGCACGCGTACGCCCGTGGTCTTCCTCACCGCGCGCGACGCCACCGACGACAAGATCCGCGGGCTGACCCTGGGCGGGGACGACTACGTCACCAAGCCGTTCAGCCTGGAGGAGCTGACCGCCCGGATCCGGGCGGTGCTGCGGCGGACCAGCACCGGCGAGCAGGCGCCCTCCCGGCTGACCTTCGCCGACCTGGAGCTGGACGAGGAGACCCACGAGGTGCACCGGGCCGGCCAGCGGGTGCAGCTGTCGCCGACGGAGTTCAAGCTGCTGCGCTACCTGATGCTGAACGCCAACCGGGTGCTGTCGAAGGCGCAGATCCTCGACCACGTGTGGAACTACGACTTCCGGGGCGACGACAACATCGTCGAGTCCTACATCTCCTACCTGCGCCGCAAGGTGGACAACACCCAGCCCCGGCTGATCCACACCCTGCGGGGCGTCGGGTACGTGCTACGCAAGCCGGCGGCGTGAGCCCGCTCGACCAGGGGAAGGCGCGGCTGCGCAGCGTCCCGCTGCGGGTGAAGCTGGTCGCCGCTGTGCTGGCCCTGGTCGCCGCCGCGCTGCTGGTGATCAGCTCGCTGACCGCCTTCTTTCTCCGCAACTATCTGGTCGGCCAGGTTGACGGCCAGATCAAGTCGGCCAGCCAGGGCCTCGGCCAGGCACTTCCCTGGCTGCGCAGCGGTCAGGTCCAGGCGATGCTGCCCAGCAGCTACGTCGTCTCGATCGCCGACGAGGAACAGGTGTACCGGCCGGTCTACGACGTCAAGAGCCTCGACCCCGAGCAACTGCCGAGGTTTCCCACCGACCTGAGCGGATTCGTCGCGCTCGAAGGCGAGCCCGTCTACGTCCTGTCCCGGGACGGTCACACCCGCTGGCGGGTGGTCTACGCGGGGCAGGAGGACGGCTCGGTACTGGCCGTGGGGCAGCCGCTCACCCAGGTGGATCGCGCCGTGAAGCAGCTGATCTGGATTGACATGCTGGTCGGCGGGGCGGTGCTGATCCTGCTCGCCTCGATCGGCGCGGCGATCGTCCGGACCAGCCTGAAACCGCTGGTGGAGATCGAGCGTACGGCTGCCGCCATCGCCGGCGGCGACCTTACCCGGCGGGTGCCCGACCCGGAGGAGGGGCAACCCGTCCCGACCTCGGAGCTGGGCCGGCTCTCCCGGGCGCTGAACGCCATGCTGACGCAGATCGAGGCCGCCTTCACCGCCCGGGCCGCTTCGGAGACCGCCGCCCGGGCCGCCGAGACCACGGCGCGGGACGCGGCCGGCGCGGCGCGGGCGTCCGAGGCGCGGGCCCGGCGCTCGGAGGAGCGGATGCGGCAGTTCGTCGCGGACGCGTCGCACGAGCTGCGGACGCCGCTGACCACCATCCGGGGCTTCGCCGAGCTGTACCGGCAGGGCGCGGCGAGCGCGCCGGAGCAGACCGCCGACCTGCTGCGCCGCATCGAGCAGGAGGCGGCCCGGATGGGGCTGCTGGTGGAGGACCTGCTGCTGCTGGCCCGGCTGGACCGGGAACGGCCGCTCGCCCTCGCCCCGGTGGAGCTGCCCGTGCTGGCCAGCGACGCGGTCGAGGCCGCCCGGGTGGTGGCGCCGGAGCGCCGGGTGGAGCTGGAGATCGAGCCCGGGTCCGGCCCGCTGGTGGTCTACGGCGACGACGCCCGGCTCCGTCAGGTGATCGGCAACCTGATGACCAACGCCCTCACGCACACCCCGCCGGACGCCTCGGTGACCCTGCGGCTGCGGGCCGAGTCGGGCAACCTGGCCGTGGTGGAGGTGGCGGACACCGGCCCGGGGCTCACCCCCGATCAGGCGGAGCGGGTCTTCGAGCGCTTCTACCGGGTGGACGCGGCGCGTACCCGGCGGGCCGGCGGCAACACCGGCACCGGCCTCGGCCTGGCCATCGTGGCGGCGCTGGTGCGCGCGCACCACGGCACCGTCGAGGTGGCCGACACCCCGGGCGGGGGCGCGACCTTCCGGGTCCGGCTGCCGCTCGTGCCGGACATCGAGGGTGATGGAGAGTGACTTTCAGCCAACATTCAGGCCGGTTCCAGGCTGGTCGCAGTGGCCCGAGCGAAGGTGGATCCATGACCGAGTACGAGTCCGACCCGCAGCGCCGGCCGGCCGCCACCGACGCCGAGCCGTCGCACCCCACCGCCGAGCTGCCGCGCGCCGAGCGCGCGCAGTCCGACTCCCACCCCGACCCCGCCCCGACCGCCCCGGGCGACCCCGTCGCTCCGGCGTCGGCCGCACCCGCCGCGACGGGCGGCGACGCCTTCCGTACCGCCGAGCCGGGCCGGACCACCGACGCCCCGGTCGCGGGCGACGTCGCAACGCGCGCCCCGGAGCCGGCCCGCACCCCCGAGACCACCGCCCCGGACCCGGTCCGTGGCCCCGGCGTCCCGGCCGGGCAGCCCGCCCCGGCGGGACCGTTCCCACCCGCCACGGCCGGCCCGTCCGCCCCGCCCTACCCCGTGTCCGGTCAGGCGCCGGGCGGCCACCCGCACGCGGCCGGGCAGCCCGGCCAGCCGCAGGGCACGCCGTACCCGGGCGCGCCGTGGTACGGCCAGCAGTCCGGCTGGAGCGGCGGGGGACAGCCGGGACAACCGGGGGCGGGCTACGGCCAGCACCCGCATCACCCGGGCCAGCCGGTGCCGCCCTGGGCGCCCGCGCCGGCGGTCGGCCCCCGGCCGGGCCGGATCGCGAAGCTCGCCGGCGCCGGCGTCGCGGTCTTCGCCCTGATGCTCGGTTCGGGCGTCGCCGGCGGGGCGCTCGCGCTCGCCGTGGACGGCGACTCCGGGACCACCCGCACCTACTCCGCCGCGCCGGTGATCAACAGCGCCGACCTGCCCCGGATCGCCGCCGCCGTGCAGCCCAGCGTCGTCTCCATCGCCACCGACAGCGGCGAGGGCTCCGGCGTGATCCTCACCGCCGACGGCTACGTGCTCACCAACAACCACGTCGTCGCCTCCGCCGGCCAGGACAGCGTCCGGGTGGTCTTCGCCGACGGCAAGACCGTCCAGGCCCGGATCGTCGGCACCGACCCGAAGACCGACCTGGCGGTGGTGAAGGCCGCCGGCGTCAGCGACCTGAAGCCGGCCACGTTCGGCGACAGCGACGCGATGCAGGTCGGCGACCAGGTGCTCGCCCTCGGCAGCCCGCTGGGCCTCCAGGGCTCGGTCACCGCCGGCATCCTCAGCGCCCGCGACCGCACCATCCAGGCCGGCAGCGGCCAGCAGCGGCAGGAGCCGGGCCAGGGCGCCAGTTCGATCGCCGGGCTGCTCCAGACCGACGCGCCGATCAACCCGGGCAACTCCGGTGGCGCGCTGGTCAACACCCGGGGCGAGGTGATCGGCATCAACACCGCGATCGCCACCGCCGGTCAGGGCAGCACCGGCAACATCGGCGTCGGTTTCGCGATCCCCAGCAACAAGGCCAAGGACGTGGCCGGCAAGCTCCAGCGGGGCGAGAAGGTCAGCCACCCGTCGCTCGGGGTCAGCGTGACGGCCGCCGAGGGCGGCGGGGCGCTGGTCGCCGCCGTCACCTCCGGCAGCGCCGCCGAGAAGGCCGGGCTCCAGCGCGGCGACGTGATCACCCGGTTCGGCGACAAGGCGGTCAACGACTCGGACGACCTGGTCGGCGCCGTGCAGGCCGGCAAGGTCGGCGACCGGGTAGTGGTGACGTACAAGCGCAACGGCGCCGAATCCACGGCAACCGTGACGCTCGCCGAGACGTCGTAACCCGTAACCGAAACTTTCCTCCTCCCTCCGGCGGCGGGTGGCGGGGCCAAGGGGGTTGGCTCCGTCACCCGCCGCTTCCTCTGACGGCGGTTCGCCCGGTGCGGGTGAGCCGCCGTCACCCGTCGGGTCGGCATCGTCGGTGGCAGACCCGGCGAGGCGTACGGAGGGATGCGATGACCACGGCAGCGGCCGTCCGGACCGACGATCGGATCCAACGGGACGTGCTCGACGAGCTGGCCTGGGACGCCCAGGTGCAGCCGAACGACATCGGGGTGACCGTCGCCGACGGCGTGGTCACGCTGACCGGTTGGGTGGACGGCTACGCCCACAGGTGGGCGGCGCAACGCTGCGCGCAGCGCGTACGCGGGGTGCGGGCGGTCGCCGACGACATCGAGGTGCGCCTGCCCGGCGAGGCGGGGCGTACGGACGCCGAGATCGCGATCGCGGTGAGCCGGGCGCTGGAGTGGGACAGCTTCGTCCCCGCCGAGCTGCTGGACGTCACGGTGGCCAACGGGTGGGTGATGCTGCGCGGCGAGGTGGAGTTCGGCTGGCAGCGGCGCACCGCCGAACGGGAGGTGCGCCGGCTGCGCGGCGTACGCGGGGTGACGAACCTGGTCGAGGTGCGCCCCGCCACCCGTCCGGACGCCGAGCGGATCCGGCGCGACCTGCAGCGGGCGCTGCTGCGGGGGATCGGCACCGAACGGGTGACCGTCGAGCTGGACGGGGACACGGTGATCCTCGGGGGCGTGGTCCGTTCCTGGTGGGAACGGGACGAGGCGGAGCGGCTGGCCTGGTCCGCCGCGGGAGTGCGGGCGGTGCGGGACCGGCTCCTCGTGGGCGGGTGAACGCCCGGCTTGTCCGGTTTAGTCGCGCTGTCACCGGGAAACCGCCCTCGATCCCGCCGTGTGGGGTGGCCGGCCGGAGCGCATCCGGCACCGGCTGCCCACCCGCACCACCGACCGACGGGGAGGACTCGTGGCCGTTAACCACCTGCCGACCGACCGGGCGGCGGAATGGCCGTTGCGGATCGCGATGGTGGTGCCGCCGTGGCTGTCGATGCCTCCGCCCGGCTACGGCGGGCTGGAACATGTGGTGACCGGCCTGGTGGAGGCGTTGAGCGAGCGGGGACACGCGGTGACCGTGTTCGGGGCGGGCCAGGAGCACGGCACCCCCGCCGCCTTCGTCTCCACCGTGCCGGAACTGCAGTACGAGCGGCTCGGCGAGGCGCTGCCCGAGCTGGCCCACCTGGCCCGGGTCAACCACCTCGTCGACGCGGCCGACTTCGACGTCGTCCACGACCACACCACGATCGGCCCGCTGGTCGCCGGCCGCCGGGCGGTCCCCACCGTGGCCACCGTGCACGGCAACCCCGTGGGCGAGTACGGCGACGTGCTCAGCGACACCGACCCGGGCGTCGGGCTGGTCGCCATCTCCCACGCACAGCGCCGGCTCAACCCGCGACTGCCCTGGGTCGGCACGGTGCACAACGCGATGGACGTCCAGGGCATCCCGCACAAGACCGCGCCCAGCCACGGCCCGGTGCTCTGGCTGGCCCGGTTCAGCCCCGACAAGGGTCCGGACGTCGCCATCCGGGCGTGCCGGGTGGCCGGTCTGCCGCTGGTGCTCGCCGGCAAGTGCAACGAGCCGCCCGAACGCCGCTACTTCGACGAGGCGGTCCGGCCCCTGCTCGGCGAGGACGTCCACGTGGTGCTCGACGCCGACCGGGCGGAGGCGCTGCGGCTGCTGGTCGAGGCCCGGTGCCTGATCATGCCGATCCAGTGGGAGGAGCCGTTCGGCATGGTGATGGTGGAGGCCATGGCGACGGGCACCCCGGTGGTGGCCCTGAACCGGGGAGCCGTGCCGGAACTCGTCCGGCCCGGGGTGACGGGCCTGATCTGCGAGGGCGTGGACGACCTGCCCGGCGCGCTGCGTGCCGTGCCCGACCTCGACCCGGCGGACTGCGTCGCGCACGTGGCGCGGAACTTCTCCACGGCCCAGATGGCCGCCGGCTACGAGCAGGTGTACCGCCGCTTCATCGCCGACGCGGCCCGGTCCGCCGGGGTCCGGGAGCCGGCCCGGGTGGCCGGGTGTTGACCGTGGCCGGCCGTACCTGACCGGCCCTCTCCGGCGACCCGCTCAGCCCGCGCCGCCCGGCGCACCGAGGCCCGGCCGGCACCGGCACCGGACGGCCGCTTTCCGGCCCGTGCCAGGATGAGGCCATGGCGCGGGGACCGGTGGCGTTCGTGCTCGGGGGCGGGGGAGTCCTCGGCGCGGTCGAGGTGGGCATGCTGCGGGCCCTGTTCCGGGCCGGGATCCGGCCCGACATGGTGCTCGGCACGTCGATCGGGGCGGTCAACGGAGCCCTGGTCGCCGCCGAGCCGTCCGAGGCGGTCACCGACCGGCTGGTCCGGCTCTGGGCCTCGCCGGAGGCGAGCGAGGTGTACGGCGACTCGGTGGCCCGGCAACTGCGCCGGTTCGCCGCCCGGACCCACCTGCACTCTCCCCGCCCGCTGCGCAAGCTGCTGGAGGGCGAGCTGGGCGCGGAGACCACCTTCGCCGACCTCCGGGTGCCGTTCCGCTGCTGTGCCGCGAACATCGAGCGGGCCGCCGAGCACTGGTTCGACAGCGGTCCGCTGGTGCCGGCCGTGCTGGCCTCCGCCTCGGTGCCGGGGCTGCTGCCGCCCGCCCAGATCGGCGACCAGCACTACGTCGACGGCGGGATCGTCAACTCCATCCCGATCGGCGAGGCCGTCGCCGCCGGTGCCGGGCGGATCTTCGTACTCCAGGTGGGGCGGATCGAGCGGGAGCTGACCCCGCCCCGGCGGCCCTGGGAGATCGCCCAGGTCGCGTTCGAGATCGCCCGGCGGCACCGGTTCGCCCGGGAGATGGCGGCCCTCCCCGACGGGGTGGAGGTGCACGTGCTGCCCACCGGCGGGCTGAACCCGCGCGACGACACGCCGTGGGCGTACCGGGACATGGCGGCGGTGGGGCGGCGGATCAGCCGGGCCTACACGGCCTCCCGGCACTACCTGGCCACCCAGGTGGAGCGCTGATGCCCCTGCCGCCGCGGTGGGTACGCCGGGTGCTCCTGGCCCCCGGCGTGGTGCTGCTCGCCTTCCTGGTGGTGACCACCCTGCCGGTCTGGGCGCTGCTCGCGGCGGCCGCCTCGCCGCTGGTCCCGGGCCGGCTTCGGCCGCTGCGGCTGCTCTGGATCGGCTGCGTCTACCTGGTCTGGGACGCGGCGGCGCTGCTCGCGCTCTTCGGGCTCTGGGTCGCCTCCGGCTTCGGGTGGCGGGCCCGCTCGCCGGCCTTCCAGCGGGCCCACTACGTGCTCGCCGGCTGGTTCCTGCGGGTGCTCTTCTGGCAGGCCCGCTGGACGCTGCACCTGAGCATCGACGTGGTGGGCACCGATCCCGACACGGCCCTGCCCGGCCGGCCGGAACTGGTGCTCTGCCGGCATGCCGGCCCCGGCGACTCGTTCATCCTGATCCACGCCCTGGTGAACTGGTTCAACCGGGAGCCGCGGATCGTGCTCAAGGACAGCCTCCAGTGGGATCCGGCGATCGACGTGCTGCTCAACCGGCTGCCCAACCGCTTCCTCGCGCCCGGTCCGGACGGGCGGGGCTCGGTGACCGAGCAGATCGGGCACCTGGCCGAGGGCCTGGACGACGACGACGCCTTCGTGATCTTCCCGGAGGGCGGCAACTTCACCCCGCGCCGCCGGCTGCGGGCCATCGCGCGGCTGCGCGCGCTGGGCCTGGAGCGCATGGCGCTGCGTGCGGAACGGATGCGACACGTGCTCGCCCCGCAGCCCGGCGGGCTGCTCGCGGCCCTGGACGCCGCCCCCGACGCCGGGGTGATCTTCGTGGCGCACACCGGCCTGGACCGGATGCTCACCGTGGCCGACGTGTGGCGGGAACTGCCGATGGACAAGCAGATCGTCATGCGCTTCTGGTCGGTGCCGCCCGAGGAGGTGCCGACCGGCCGGCAGGAGCGGATCGACTGGCTCTTCGACTGGTGGGCGCGGATCGACGAGTGGATCGCGGCCAATCGGGACGGCGCCGCGTAGGGTGCGCTGGTGGACCAGATCTGCGTGGTGACGACGGTGGTGGACGCGCGGTCGGTCGCCGACGTACTGGCGGCTGCGGCCGTCGCCGGGCGGCTGGCGGCCTGCGCGCAGGTGGGCGGCCAGGTGGACAGCACCTACTGGTGGCGTTCCGGGGTGGAGACCAGCACCGAGTGGTCGGTGCAGTTCAAGACCGCGCCGGACCGGGCCGCCGCGCTGGTGGAGCAGATCCGCGCCAGCCATCCGTACGAGGTGCCGGAGATCCTGGTGACCCGGGTGGACAGCGGCGACCCCGCGTACGCCGCCTGGGTGCACGAGCACACCCGGCCCTGAGTACGCGCACTCTGGGGCGGTGACGGGAGCCGGCCGACAATGGCCGGGTGCAGACCACGGGTTACCCCTGTCCCGCCTGCGGCGCGCCGGCCTCCCTCGGCTCCGGCTGCTCCGGTTGCGGGCGACCGCCGTACCCGGCCGCCGCCGAGGTGATCCGGCTCGACCGGGAGATCGTCGCGCTCGGCGGCGAGGTCGAGCGGGCCCGCGCGGCGTACCAGGGGCTCGTCGACCGGCTGGCGGCGAGCCGGCGGCGCCGGGCGGAGCTGGCCGCCGCGATCCGGGCGGAGTTCCCCGGCCCCGCCGCGCGTCCGGCTCCCGCCGCCGTCCCGGCACTCGCGCCGGCCCGCCCGACGCCGGCCCGCCCGACGCCGGCGTGGCCCGCCGGGGGGCCGGTCGCGCCGGTTCCCGCGCCGGCCGCCGTCGGCGGGGCGGAGACCTCGACCCGGACGGTCCAGAGCCTGCTCTTCGTCCTCGGTGGACTGCTGCTGGGCACCGCGGCGGTGGTCTTCACGGCGGTCGCCTGGGCAGCGGTCGGCGTCGCCGGCCGAGCCCTGATCCTGGCCGCGTTCACCGCGCTCGCCCTGGCCGCGCCGCTGGTGGCGGTGCGGCGGGGGCTGCGCGGCACGGCGGAGACCTTCGCCGCGGTGGGGCTGCTGCTGGTGCTCCTCGACGGGTACGCCGCCTGGACGGTGGACCTGTTCGGGGTGGCCGGCTGGCCCGGCACCCGCTACGCCGCGCTGGTCGGGGGGGCCGGCGCGGCGGTCGCGGCCGGCTACGCCCGGCTCAGCGGGCTGACCGTGCCGTGGTTCGCGGCCCTGGTGACCGCGCATCCGGTGCTGCCCCTGTTCGCCGTCGCGGCCCGGCCGGACGCCGCCGGCTGGGCGGTGGTCTTCGTCGGGGTGGCGCTGCTCGACCTGGCGGTGCTGGTCGCGCTGCGGCCTCGACGCGGCCCGGCGGGCGGCGCCGCGACCCAGCCCGGGGGGTCACCGACGGTCGCGGCACCCGGGGCCGGGGTGGCCACGCCGGCGGTGCCGGGACCGGCGGTGCCGGGACCGGCGGTCGCGCCGCCCGGTGCGGTTGGCGGATCGGGGGAGCGTCCGGTGGTCATCGCCGGGCGCGTCGTCGCCTGGATCGGGTACGCCGGCGCGCTGGCCGTGGCCGCGAGCTGCGCGCTGGTGCCGCTGGCCCTCGGCCGGGCCGCCGGCACCCCGCTGCTGGCCGGGGGCCCGCTGCTGCTGGTGGCGCTGGCGTTGCTCGGCGCGGCGGTGCTCACCGGCGGTCGGGTGTTCCGCGCCGTCGCCGCCGGGCTGCTGGTGCCGGTGCTGGCCGGGGCGGTCGTCCGCCCCGCCGCGGAGCTGGGGACGGCACCGGTGCTCACGGCGCTGGTCGTGGTGGCGCTGGCCGGCGCGGTGCGGCTGCTGCCCGCCGGCTGGCGGACCGGTCCCCGGGTCGGCGCGCTGCTGGTGGCCGGGGGGACCGCCCAGCTCGCCGTGCTGGTGGCCGTGGTGCTCGCCGGCGGTGCGGTCGGTCGGTCGCTGCCGCCGTGGCACGGTGCCGCCGTAGGGCCGGACATCGCCCGGGGTTGGCAGTTGCCGGTGGTGATCGCGCTGACCCTGGCGGCCGTGGGGCTGCTGCTGCCCCGGGCCGCCCGACCCGCGCTGGCCGCGTTCGGCGTGGCGGCCACCGTGCTCGCCGTGCCCGCCGGCTGGCCGTCGCCGTGGCCCGCCGTGGTGGCCCTGGACCTGGTGGCGGGGGCGGGCCTGCTGACCGTCGGGGTGGGGCGGCCCGGCGCCCGGTCCTGGACGGCGGTGACGGCGGCGGCGTCCGGAGCCCTCCTGCTCGGGCACGGGCTGCTGGTGGGGCTCGCCGCCCCCGGCGGGGTGGGGGCGGCGCTCGCGGTGGTCCTGGCCGCCGGGCTCGCCGTGGCCGCCGCCGGGCGGCGCGGCACGGCCGTCCAGCGCGGGATCGCCGGGGTGTCCCTGGCCGCCGCGTCGCCCGCGGTGCCGGCCGTCGCGGCCGTCGCCCTGATCGCGGCCGGAGCGCCGGCCTGGTGGCAGGCGCGGGCGGCGCTGGCCGCCGTCGCGGTGCTGCCGGTCGGGCTGCTCGCGGTCCGCCGGCACTGGCCCGACCTGCGGACGTACGCCTCCGTCGGGCTCGCCGTGGCGGTCGCGCTGGTCGGGTTGGCGCCGGTGGTCGTACCGGCCGACGAACCGGTGGCGCTCTACGCCGCCGTGGCGGTCCTGCTGGTGACGCTGAGCGGTGCGGCGCGCTCCGACACCGTCCTGCGGGTGGCCGGCGTCGGGCTGCTGGTGATCGCCCTCGCCGCCGCCGCGCCGGTGGCGTTGACGGTGCACCTCGCCCCGTACGGCGGGGTGTCGCCCTGGTCCGGGGCGCCCGCGGTCGAGCCCGTCCCGGAGGCGTTCCCGGCCGGCGTGGCGCTGGCCGCGCTGGCGGTGGCCGCGCTGCTGGCGGCGGGGACCGACCGGACTGTCCCCCGGGCGCGGTCCGGCCCGGCGCCGGCAGGTCTGGCACCGGTCGGGGGCGGTGCTGGCACGCCGGGTGCGTTCGGGTCCGGTGCGGGCATGCCAGGCGCCGTCGGGGCCGGCGGCGGAGCGTCGGCGCGCGGCGCGTGGTGGCGGGCCGCGCTCGTCGCGCTGCCGTTCGCGGCGACCGCCCTGCCGGTGCTGCTGGTCGCCGTCGGCGCGCCGTGGCCGGTGGCGCCGGCCGCCACGCTGGTCGTCGGGGTGGTCGCGGTGCTGGTCGCCGCGCTGGCCGCGCCGCGCCCGCTGCTCGCCCCGGTCGGGGTGCCGGTGGGGCTGGCGTTGACCGCCTCCGGGCTGCTCGGGCTGTTGGCCACCAGGGCGGGCACGCTCGCCGGCCTGGGCGTGCTGGTGGTGGCGGCGACCGTGGTCGGCGTGGCCGCCCGCCGGGGCGACGCCCGGCTCGTTGGTCGCCTGGTCGCGGTCGCCGCCGCGACCGGCCTCGCGGTCACCGCGCCGCTGGCCGGCGGGCTGCCGCTGCGGACGGCCGCCTTCAGCGTGCTCGCCGTCGCGGTGCTCACGCTGGCCGCCGCCGCGCTGCTCGGCGGCCACCGGGCGCCGGTCGGGGCCGCCCCGGCCCGCCAGGGGTCCGCCCCGGCGGCGGTGCTGGACGCGGCCGCCCAGGCGGTGGCGCTGGTCGCGCTGCTGCTCGCGGTCGGGGCCCTCCGGCACGCGGCGGCGGTCTGCGTGCTGTGGGGCGCCGCCGTCGCGCTGCGGGTGCTGCGCCGGGGCGAGCCGGCGGGCCGCCGCTGGGCGTTCGCGGGCATCGCCGGCGGCAGCGAGCTGCTCGGCGGCTGGCTGCTGCTGGCCGCCGGGGGAGTGGCGGTCCTGGAGGCGTACACGGTGCCGGCGGCGGCGCTGGCCCTCGGGGCGGGCGTGGCGGCGCTGCGCACCCGGGCCGGGCTGACCAGCTGGCTGGCGCTCGGCCCGGGGCTCGCGGCCGCGCTGCTGCCGAGCCTGGTGTCGGTGCTGGTGGCACCGGATCCCCAGCCGTGGCGGCGGCTGCTGCTGGGGGCCGCCGCGCTCGGCACGGTGCTCGCCGGGGCGACCCGTCGCTGGCAGGCGCCGGTGCTGCTCGGCGGGGTGACCCTGGCGCTGCTCGCGCTGCACGAGCTGGTCCGCGGGTGGGACCTGCTGCCCCGGTGGATCTTCCTGGCCGTCGGCGGGTTCGCGCTGATCGGCCTCGCCGCCACGTACGAGCGACGGCGGCGGGACCTGGCCCGGCTCCGGGCCGCCGTCGGCCGGATGGGCTGACCGCCGGGTCCGCGCCCCGGCGGCCGGGGGTAGGGTCTGCCCTACCCCCGCTCGGGGGGTGGACAGGGTTACTCAGCGCAACCGTTCTCGGGAGACTGGACGGCAGGGGCGCGCCGGCCGGCGCGGTATCCGGGATCGAGGAACGGGAGCCGCAATGGTGCTCGCAGCGGTGGCGGACCCGCCGGTACGGCGGGGCAGTGACTACTCGCAGTTGTCCCGGCGAATCAGCGGGGCGGGGCTGCTGGAGCGGCGCCCGGGCCGGTACGTGACGCGGATCGTGCTCACCCTGGGCGTCTTCGCGGCGGGCTGGGTCGCGGTCGGGCTGGTCGGGGACTCGTGGGCGCAGCTTCTGGTCGCCGTGTTCCTGGCCGTTGCCACCACGCAGGTCGCGTTCCTCGGCCACGACGCCGGCCACCGGCAGATGTTCCGCCGGCGCGGGCCGAGCGAGGCGGTGGGCCTGCTCACCGGCAACCTGGCGGTGGGGCTCAGCTACGGCTGGTGGGTCGACAAGCACAACCGGCACCACGCCAACCCGAACCACGAGGACGAGGACCCGGACGTCGGGGCGGGCGCGCTGGTCTGGACGTACGAGCAGGCCGCCGCGACGCGCGGCGTCAACCGCTGGCTCGCCCGCCGGCAGGCGTGGCTGTTCTTCCCGATGCTGCTGCTGGAGGGGCTCGCCCTGCACGTGGCGAGCGTGCAGGCGGTCGTCGGGCGGGAGCCGGACGGCGGGTTCCGCACCCCGATGCGGCACCGGAGGGTGGAGGCGCTGCTGCTGGGCCTGCACGCGGTGGGCTACCTCGGCGGGCTGCTGCTGGCGATGTCCCCGGGCAAGGCGCTGCTGTTCGTCGCCGTCCACCAGGGGCTCTGGGGCCTCTACATGGGCTGCTCGTTCGCCCCCAACCACAAGGGGATGCCGATGCCGACCGCCGACGACGAGCTCGACTTCCTGCGCAAGCAGGTGCTCACCTCCCGCAACGTCCGGGGTGGCCGGATCGTCGACGTCGCGCTCGGCGGGCTCAACTACCAGATCGAGCACCACCTGTTCCCGAACATGCCGCGGGCGAACCTGCGCCGGGCCCAGCCGATCGTGCGCGCGTACTGCGTCGAGCGGGGCATCCCGTACGCCGAGACGGGGCTGGTGGAGTCGTACCGCCAGGCGCTCGCGCACCTGCACGAGGTGGGCCGGCCGCTGCGCGGCTGAGACGCGAGGCGGGGGCGGCGCCGTCCGGCGCCGCCCCCGCCTCCGTGCGTTCGGGCTCAGGAGCCCATGGACTCGATCAGCTCCTGCGGGGCCTCCTGCGTCTCGCTCGCGGCGGGCTTCTTCACGGTGACCGGGGCGCCGAAGTCCGAGTAGGTGGTGGTCATCATGCCCAGCGACTCGTGCAGCACGCTGGTGTCGATGGCGAACTCGACGAGCCGGCCCTGGTCGTCCACCTTGGCGGTGAACGGGACGGCCTTGGCCTTCTCGCCGAGGGCCTTGATGGACGGGTCGTCGGCCTTCGTGCGGGTGTAGTCGAGGGTGCCGGCGTAGCTGCCGGTGCCGGTCTTCTCGACGTCCACCACGCTCTCGATCATCTGCTTCGCGCCGCCCGGGTCGCCCTCGGGCATCAGGTTGAACTGGCCGCTCTTACCGAGCTTGGTGGTGTCCATGTGCAGCCACTTCTTCGGCATCCCCTGCATGCCGGTGATCTTCAGGTAGGCGTCGTCGCCGAGCAGCAGGATCCGGAAGGTGCCCTCCGGGCCCAGCTTCATCGTCATGTCGCCGGTCTTGGTCGCCGGGTCCATCACGCCGCTGCCGTTGACGACCGCCGACTTCAGTTCCATCCGGACGCTCTGCTGGTTGAGCTTCTGCGCGGCGGCGGTCAGCTCGGCGCGGGCGTCCGCCGGGGCCGAGCTGGCGGGTGCCGCGCTGGTGCCGTTGCCGGCTGGAGCGTCCGCGTCCGTCTTCGTGCCGCACCCGGTGAGACCGAGGCTGAGCGCGGCGACGATAGCGACCCCCGTGGTCGCCAGCCGTCGAGTGTTCATGCTGAGAATCTCCTCTGGCAGGGTGGGCCGGGGCGACGCCGGTCGCGGCCCGGCCGGGCCGCCGGTCAGCCTAACGTCCGCCGTCCACAGCCGCGGATCTATGCCCCACCCCGCCGCCCGCCGGGTGGGACACACCTCCCGCCGCTGGTCGGCGTCGTTCCGACCCCTCCCGGTAGGGTCTCCCCATGGCAGACGTGCTCACCGCCGAGGCGGTGCGAGACGAGCTAAGCGGGCTGGCGGGCTGGTCGGGAGACCCGACCGGGATCACCCGCACCGTGGAGCTGGCCAGTTTCCCGGAGGCCATCGCGGTCGTCGACCGGGTCGCCGTGACGGCGGAGGAGCTGGACCACCACCCCGACATCGACATCCGCTGGCGCACCCTGACGTTCCGCTGCGTGACGCACTCGGCGCGCGGGGTCACCCGGCGGGATCTGGAACTGGCCCGGCGGATCGACGAGATCGTGGGGAGCGTCCGATGAGATTCGAGATCAGCAAGGTGCTCGACGCCATCGAGGGGCGGGTCTGCACCGACCCGTCGCTGGCCCGGGCCGTCCTCGACCTGGCCGAGGTGATCCGCTACCAGGACCTCGACGGCGGCCGGCCGGCCAGCCTGCTCCGCCTCGGCATGGTGATCGACGCCCTCGCCCGGGAGCTGGAGGAGGACAGCGTCCCCGTCTACGCGGTCGTCCACCGGGCGCTGCTCTCCGACGCCGACCTCACCTCCAACGAGCGGATGGTGGTCCGCCGGTGGGCCGACGACGGGCTGGTCGAGGTGCTCGACAACCCGGGCGACCGGATGCTGGAGGTGGCCGACCTGCTCGGGCTGCCGGTGCTCACCCGGGTGCGGACGGACGGCCTGCGCGGGCGCTACCCGTGGCTGGTCGAGCAGCCCGGCCGCGTGCTCGCCCCGGTGCCGGGCGCCGGCGGGCCGGCCTTCGTCGCCCACGTCGGCGGCGGGCACACCCCGGTCGCCGGCGACCGGTCGCCGGCCGGGGTGAAGCTGCTCTCCCGGCAGTGGCGCTGCCCGGAGCCGGGCTGCGCGCTCTTCGGCGGCGGGGGCGGCGGGTCCTTCGCCGACCTGGCCCGGGTGGAGCGCAGCCCCGCCGCCCAGCCGCCGCCCTCCCTGCGCGGCGGCGCGCCCACCTGCCCGCGGCACGGCGCCCGGCTCGGCGACGCCGGTCCGCGACCGCGCAGCGAGGTCCTGGCCGTCCGCGTCGGCGGGCTGATCCGGCGCCGCTTCGTGCTCACCGAGGACCAGCCGGCGCTGGTCGGCCGGGCGCCCGACCAGGCCGGCGGGATCGTGCTCGGCCAGTGGCTCAACGACGAGGCGCGCCGTTGGATCAGCCGCAGCCACGTCCGGTTCGAGCTGCGGGTCGGCGAGGTGATCGTGACCGACGTGAGCACCAACGGCTCCGGCATCCGGCCGGGCGGGTCGATGGCGGAGGGTGACCGCGTCCCGCTGGCGCCGAAGCAGTCGCGGGTGCTGACCGAGGGTGACATGGTCGAGCTCTACCCCGGGGTGCAGGTCGGCCGGCCCGGCGAGCTTCCCGCCGGCGCCCCGTACACGCCGAACTCGGTGATGGCCGAGGCCCCCACGATGGCGATGCGCCTGCCCCGCTGACTGCCGGGAAACGGCGGCGGGCGCCGGGACCATGGTCCCGGCGCCCGCCGCCGTCGTACGGGGTCAGCCGGCCAGCACGGCGGCGAGCTGGGCCACCGCGTGGTCGATCTCCTCCTCGGTGATCACCAGCGGCGGGGCGAGCCGGATGGTGGAGCCGTGGGTGTCCTTGGCCAGCACGCCGCGCTCGGCGAGCCGCTCACACGCCTCCCGGCCGCTCATCAGCGCCGGGTCGATGTCCAGCCCCGCCCACAGTCCGCGGCCCCGCACGGCGACCAGGCCCTTGCCGACCAGCGACTGGAGGCCGGCGTGCAGCCGGGCGCCCAGCTCGGTCGAGCGGCGCTGGAACTCGCCGGTGGCCAGCAGCCGGACCACCTCGGTGGCGACCGCGCAGGCCAGCGGGTTGCCGCCGAAGGTCGAGCCGTGCTGGCCCGGCTTCAGCACACCCAGCACGTCGGAGTTCGCGGCCACCGCGGAGACCGGCACGATGCCGCCGCCCAGCGCCTTGCCGAGCAGGTACATGTCCGGCACGACGCCCTCGTGCTCGCAGGCGAAGGTGGCGCCGGTGCGGCCCAGGCCGGACTGGATCTCGTCGGCGACGAAGAGCACGTTCCGCTCGGTGCAGACCCGGCGTACGCCCGGCAGGTAGCCCTCCGGTGGCACGACGACGCCCTGCTCGCCCTGGATGGGCTCGAGCAGCACCGCGACGGTGTTCTCGTCGATGGCGGCGGTCAGCGCGTCCAGGTCGCCGTAGGGCACGACCGTGAAGCCCGGGGTGTACGGCCCGAAGTCGGCGCGCGCGTCCTCATCGGTGGAGAAGCTGACGATGGTGGTCGTGCGGCCGTGGAAGTTCCCCTCGGCGACCACGATGTTGGCCTGGCCCGGCGTCACGCCCTTGACCTGGTAGCCCCACTTGCGGGCCACCTTGATGCCGGTCTCCACCGCCTCGGCGCCGGTGTTCATCGGCAGCACGAGGTCCTTGCCGCAGAGCTCGGCCAGCTCCCGGCAGAAGTCGGCGAACTGGTCGTGGATGAACGCCCGGCTGGTGAGGGTCAGCTTGTCGAGCTGCGCGTGCGCGGCCGCGACGAGCTGCGGGTGCCGGTGCCCGAAGTTCAGCGCGGAGTAGCCGGCCAGGCAGTCGAGGTAGCGGCGGCCGTCCACGTCGGTCAGCCAGGAGCCCTCGGCGGAGGAGATGACCACCGGCAGCGGGTGGTAGTTGTGCGCGGTCCACCGCTCCGCGTCGCGGACCGCCTCCGGCGTCCGCAGCATGTCCTCGATCACTTGCTCGCCTTTCCCTGACGGAGTCGCAACGTGCAGCACTTCGGCCCGCCGCCGGCCTTCCGCAGCTCGGACAGGTCGACGCCGATGGTCTCGTAGCCCCGGTCGCGCAGCTTCGCGGCCAGGCCGGTGGCCTGCGCGGGCAGCACCACGTGCCGGCCGTCGCTGACCGCGTTCAGCCCGAAGACCTCGGCGTCGGCCAGGGTGGCGTGCACCGCGTCCGGGAAGAGCCGGCGCAGCACGGCCCGGCTGCCGGGCGAGAACGCCTCCGGCAGGTAGGCCACGGTCCGCTCGTCGAGCACGGTGAGCGCGGTGTCCAGGTGGTAGAAGCGCGGGTCGACCAGCTGCATCGTGACCACCGGGTAGCCGAAGACCTCCTGGAGCTGCGCGTGCGAGGCGTGCGCGGTGCGGAAGCCGGTGCCTGCCAGCAGGAAGTCGCCGGCCAGGAGGATGTCGCCCTCGCCCTCGTTGACGTGCTTCGGGTCGTGCATCTCGAAGCCGGCGGCCTCGAACCAGGAACGGTACGCGGGGGCCTCGTCGGCGCGCTGCGGGTCGCGGAACTGCACGGCCATCGCCTTGCCGTCGATCACCGTGCCGCCGTTGGCGGCGAAGACCATGTCGGGCAGCCCGGGCACCGGAGTGATCTCCTCGACGGTGTGGCCCAGGTCCCGGTAGATCTGGCGCAGCTGCTCCCACTGCCGGACGGCGAGGTCGGCGTCGACCGGGGCCGTCGGGTCCATCCACGGGTTGATCGCGTAGTCGACGGCGAAGTACGTCGGCCGGCACATCAGGAAGCGCTGGCTGGTGGCGTCCATCGTCATTGTCCTGCTCCCAGGGGGTCGGGCGCGCCCCGGCCATCTTCGACCCACGGGGCTGGCGCCGTCCGTCAACGCTATGCGGGCCGGGCCGACAGGATCCACCGGTGATGGTTGCGTGGGGCGGACGATCGTTGCGTATGAGACCGCGCTGCCGTCGAATCGTTGCGTCCTGGCGGGAGAGGGCCGCGGTCACCGCCCGCCCGTCCGTCGGCCACCCCGGGTCCGGCACCCCCGCACGCGGCTCCGGGCCGCGACGACCTGTCGGACGCCCGCGAGGGCATGGCGGGGCCCGGACCCGGTGCGGGGCCGGACCCGGTGCGGGACCGACCGACCCCGGACGCACTTCGGGGGCGGCGAACCGCCGCCCCCGAAAGGATGTGCCCGGCTGGTGAACCACCAGGCTGGTCGGGCGTCGCCGGTGCACCACCGGCACTGCCGGCGCACCGCCGGCGAGCCCGACAGTGCCCGCTAGAAGCGGTCCGCAAACTGTGAGTCGAGCCACTCCCGCAGGCGCCCCACCCAGTCGCCGTCGGTGGTCGGCCAGTCGAACTGGCCGGTCATCGCGAGCACGCCCAGGACCACCGCGCCGAGGCCGAACGCGATGCCCAGCAGGGCGTCGGTCTTGCCCGCGATGTGCCGGCGCCGGGTGGCCAGGAGACCCAGCACGGCGAGGACCGCGCCGACCGCACCGAGCCCGATGCCGTACCCGGCGAGGGTGCCGGTGAGCACGAAGAGGGCGCCGGCGACGCCGACGACCAGGCCGAGCGTCGCGAGCAGGCTGGCCCGGGGCTTCGGGCCGGCGACCACCGGCCGCTCCGGGGCGCGGTCGGCGACGACGTCGCCGTCCCGGTCCACGGGGTGGTCCACCGGGCGGTCCAGGTCCGTCCCGGCGGCCCGCGCCGCCGCCGCGTCCCGGTCCAGGTCGACCGTCCGGCCGTCGACGGTCCGTTCGAGGGCCGAGTCGGCGTCGGAGATCCGGGGGCTGCGCCGGGTGTCGGCGTCGGTCGGCCGGGCGGTGGCCGCCCGCGCGACGGCGGCGCGCTCGGCCGCCCGCCGCTCGGCGTCGCCGCCCCGCCCGTCGGGTCCGGTCGCCCGACCGTCGGTTCCGGCCGCGGCGCTGCTGCGGTAGGTCGCCTGGTCGCTGTCCCGGTCGGTCACCACCGGGCGGTCGGCCCGGCCCGTGTCCTCGGCCCGGTCCCGGCCGCCCGCGTCGTCGTCCGTCGGGGCCGGCTCCGTCCGGCGCGACAGGGAAGGAATCTTGACCACAACACACCTCCTGATGAATGCGCGGCGGCCGATGGAGCGGGTGGCGCCCGCGCGGTAACGAACCCGAGGTACCCAGCCGCGAACTCCGCGACACCCGGCCGCGTCGGCGCCGGCCCCGTCCCGGCTACCGTTGCCGTCGTGCCTGAGGGACACACCATCCACCGACTCGCCGCGCGGCACGCCGAGCTGTTCGCCGGCGACAAGCTGCACGCCGCCAGCCCGCAGGGCCGCTTCGCCGAGGGCGCGGCCCGGCTCACCGGCACCGTGCTTGAGGCAACCGAGGCGTACGGCAAGCACCTGCTGCACCACCACGCCGGCGAGCTGACGCTGCACGTCCATCTCGGGCTCTACGGCAAGTTCACCGACGGCGCGGGGGAACCGCCGGAGCCGGTCGGCCAGGTGCGGCTGCGGCTGACCAGCGATCGGCACTGGCTCGACCTGCGCGGCCCGACCGCCTGCGAACTGCTCACCCCACCCGAGGTGGCGGCGCTGCGTGGCCGGCTCGGCCCCGACCCGTTGCGCGCCGACGCCGACCCCGACCGGGCGTACGCCCGGATCTCCCGCAGCCCCACGCCGCTGGCCGCGCTGCTGCTGGACCAGTCGGTGGTGGCCGGCACCGGGCTGATCTTCGTCACCGAGGCGTTGTTCCGGGCCGGGCTGCCGCCGACGCTACCGGGGCGGCGGCTGCCCCGCGCCGGCTGGGACGCACTCTGGGCCGACCTGGTGACGCTGATGCGGCTCGCCGTCGCGCGCGGCCGGATCGACACCGTCCGCGACGCGCACCTGCCCGAGGCGATGGGCCGCGCCGCCCGGGTCGACCGGCACGGCGGCGAGGTGTACGCCTACCGCCGCCCCGGCGCGCCCTGCCACGTCTGCGGCACGCCGGTGGGCCGGGGCGAGCTGGCCGGCCGCAACCTCTACTGGTGCCCCACCTGCCAACCGGCCTGACGTCCGCCGCGCTCACCCTGGGCCGAGCAGCCAGCGGACCACCTCGACCTGCTGCGGGAAGACCTGCCCCTCGCCGATGCTCCACGCCAGCGTCTGCCCGACCGTCCAGCCCCGCACCCGCTCCCGGTCCAGCCCCAGTTCCGCGCTCAGCCGGTCCAGCCGGTGCCGGACGGCGTCCGGCGAGTGCCCCAGCTCCGCCCCGCGCACCAGCGGCACGACGCCGAACTCCCGCTCGCCGGTCAGCGGCTTCGGGTCGATCACCAGCCACGGCTCCCGGGTCGCCCGCAGCACGTTGCCGGCGTGCAGGTCCTGGTTGACCAGCACCTGCTCGCCCTGACTGCCGACGAGGTCGCCGAGCAGCCCGAGCGCCGTGTCGAGGAGCCGCCGCTCGTACGGCCGGCCGGCCCGTTCCCAGTTCACCGGCAGCCGCTCGCACCACCCGGCGGCCTCCTCGGCGAGCGGGGTGAACGGTGGGCCGGCCGGTCGCCACAGCCGGGGCAGCAGCCCGACCGCCACGTCCAGCGCCGCGTCGGCGGGCAGCTCGTGCAGCGCGCTGCCGGGCACACATCGCTCCACCAGCAGCGCCCGCCGGTCCGGGTCGTGCGCGAGCAGCCGGGCCGCCCCCGCCCCGGCCCAGTGTTCGAGCGCCGTCGCCTCGTGCACGCTGTCCGGGTCCGGGTACTGGAGCTTGAGCACCGCCGGCGTGCCGTCGGGCAGCGCGGCCGGCAGGGCCAGTGACGCGAAGGCGTACGGGAAGGGGCGTCCCACCCGCAGGTGCCAGCGTTCGACGCACTCCGCCAGCCGGGCCGGCAGCACCGCCCGCCACGCCCGGCCCGCCTCGACTTCCTCGGTCCAGCGCAGCCCGTCGGGGATCTCCAGGTCCACGGCCATCCGGTCATCCTCGGCCACGCCGGCTCGTCGCGTACAACCGTTTCCGGGCCGGGACCGTCTGGAACAGGGAACCCCACGGAGGTGGCCGGATGCCGGACGCATCGGACCAGGAATACATCGAGTACGTCACCGCACGCCTGCCCGCACTGCGCCGGCTCGCGTACGCGCTCTGCGGCGACGCCGACCAGGCCGACGACCTGGTGCAGGAGACCGCGACCCGGCTCTATCGGCGCTGGGCGCGGATCGGGGAGGTCGAGCAGCTCGACGCGTACGTCCGCACGGTGCTGGTCCGGCTCTTCCTGGACACCCGACGGCGCGGCTGGTGGCGGGTGCACCTGTTCGGCGGGCCGCCCGACGTCCGGTCCACCGAGGACCGGGGCGCCGAGGAGCGGACCGTGCTGCGCGA
Source organism: Micromonospora sp. NPDC023814 (assembly GCF_040639595.1). Taxonomy (NCBI): domain Bacteria; kingdom Bacillati; phylum Actinomycetota; class Actinomycetes; order Micromonosporales; family Micromonosporaceae; genus Micromonospora; species Micromonospora sp. NPDC023814. Next base: position 3,180 of record NZ_JBFAAF010000027.1, on the reverse strand, counting down.
GGCGCTGGCCCAGGTGCCGCCACGCCAGCGGGCCGTGCTGGTGCTGCGGTTCGTGCACGACCTGCCGGTCGACGAGGTGGCCCGGACGCTGGGCTGCTCGGCCGGCACGGTGAAGAGCCAGACCTCGCACGGGCTGGCGGCGATGCGACGACTACTCGGCGGCCGGGAACTGGCCGGTCGGGCCGGAGGGGAGCGGAGATCATGAGGATGGACGAGGAGCGCGTCACCGACCTGCTGCGTCGGCTCGACGACGAGCCCGCCGGGCCGCCCCGGATCGATGTGCCGGGGGCGATCCGGGAGGCGCGCCGCCGCCGGCGCAACCGCCGGGTGGCGGTGGCCGGCGCAGCCGCGTTCGGCGTGCTGGCGGCGGCCGCCCTGCCGGCGGCCCTGCACGGCGGCGACGGGGCGACCCCTGCTCCGGCGGGAGTGAGCGTCAGCCCCGTGCCCCCCACCCCGAAGCCGTCGCCGCCCGGCCCGTGGCAGGGAAAGTGCGAAGCCGCGCTGCTGCCGGCGCCGGACAGTGCCGCTCCCGGGAGCGAGGTCACCGGAGGTGACCCCGACGGCCGGTGGCTGGTCGGCCACCTGAGCCCGAACGGGTCGCCGGACCACCGCGTGCTGATCTGGGACGCCGGCCGGGCCCGGGAGGTCGAGATCCCTGGCACGTACCAGGAGTTGCGCGACGTCAACCGGGCCGGCCTGGCGGTGGGCTCGACGAGGCGCATTGGCGGAGGGCTGGAGGCGTGGGCGGTACGCGACGGCCAGCCCGTACGCCTGTCCGTGATTGGCCCCGGGGCGGCGAGAGCAGTCAACGACGCCGGCCGGATCGTCGGCTACCGGAGGGCGGAGGAGGTGCGGGAGCCCTGGCGCCAGGATCGGCCCGTGGTCTGGGACTCGTACGAGGCCAAGGCGGTCGACCTGCCGCTGCCCGGCCCAGGGTGGGCGGGCTCGGCGATCGGCATCGACGAGGACGGCACCGTCCTGGCCAACATGGCCGACCTGACCAACGGGGATCCGGGCCAGCCGCGGCGCGCGGTCGTGTGGCGGCCGGGCGCCACCCGGCCTGAGGTGCTGCCGCTGCCCCGGGTGCCTGGCGGGGTCGCCTTTCAGTTCTTTCCCGTCTCGTTGGCCGGGGGCTGGGTGACCGGGACCGCCTACCGGGAGACGAAACCGGGAGAGCGGGGCAGCTTGAAGGGGTACCGAGTGCGGATCGATCTGCGGACCGGGCAGGCGGACGTGCTGTCGGCCGACGTGACCACCGGAGCCGTGAACAGTCGGGGTTGGATAGCCGGCGTGCTGTCATCCAACGTCCCCGTCGTGGTCACCGACACGAAAACGGTGACACTGCCCGGGCCGGACGGTAAGACCGGCGTAGACGGCTGGGTGCGGAGCATCAGCGATGACGCTCGCGTACTCGGCGGGCAGCTCTACCTGAACAACAGGGGCTGGGCGGTGCGCTGGACCTGCCGCTGACGGGCCGTTGGCCTGGCGCTGACCGGTCCGGGGGGCGGTCCCGCACCGCCCCCCGGACCGGAGCATCTCAGCGCAGCCGGCGGATGTCGCCGTACGCCCGGTAGAAGCCGCCCCGGCCGGATTCGCGGACCTGGGTGACCAGGTAGCGCGCGCCCGGCTCGCGGATGCCCTTGGGGAACTGCACCGACCAGTCCTGGCGGTAGCCGGGGGAGAGCACGTGCACGCGCAGCCGGCCGCGGTCCTCGACGCACTGCACCACCACGCCGCCGTCGACGTCGCTGGTCACCTCGACCGTCGTCCACGCCGCCGGCTCCGGCAGCCGGGGCGGGGCCTTGACGTCGACCACCTCCGGCACGCTGCCGGCCTCCGCCGCCCGGATCGCCGGCTCGCTGGCGTCGACGCAGGCCAGGTAGCCGCCGGTGGTGACCACGTAGAGCCGCTCCTCGTGGTACTGCATCGAGTAGGCCGAGCCACAGCCGGTGCCGAGCTTCCACAGCCGGTTGCCGGCCGCGTCGAAGCAGTAGATCGAGGACTGGCTGTCACCGGCGAAGACGAACCGGCCGCCCTCGGCGGTGGCGCAGGAGAAGACCGGGGCGTCGCACCGGTAGGTGCGCTCGGTGCGGCCGTCCTTCGCCAGCCGCACCACCTCACGGGTGCCGGTGCCGGCGAACACCGCGCCGGGCTCCTGCCAGCCGAAGAGCACCGAGCCGGTGCGGGTGTGCCACAGCTCCTGCCCGGTGCGCCAGTCGTAGCCGGTCACCCCCTGCGAGTGGCCGTGGTAGACCGCGTCGGCGTCGCAGCGCACCATCCAGGCCGACCGGCCGCGTCCCGCCCGGCGCCAGAGGAACTCGTCCTCGTGGTCGACGGCGGCGATGCCGCCGTCCGCGTCGGAGACGCCCAGCACCCCGTCGTGGATGTCGAGCCAGTAGATGTCGATGTCGGGGGCGATCGCGTACGCCACCCGGGGCACCTTGCCGGACAGGTCGTAGACGTTGCCGTCGTCGCACCCCGCGTAGATCCAGGCGTCGTCGGCGACGATGCACTTCACCCCGTCGGGGAGGCGGACCTGGTCCAGCACCCGGGCGTCGTGACCGAGGGTCGTGATGACCCCGCGCTCGTTGCCGACCATGCAGGTCTGCCCGTCGACGAAGATGCCGAAGGCCGGGGCGCCGGAGTCGTAGCGCCAGAGCACCGGGGCGGTGCGGGCGGTGGAGCGGGTGCTGACGATCTGTCGCCGGGAGACGGCGCGCTTCTGCCGTGCACCGCGTACGGCCGGCGCGTATCCCTTGCGGACCTTTTCGCCGATCTTCTTTGCGGCGGCCGCGCGGGCCCGGGCGTTGTCCGGGTATGCCGTGGTCTTGACCTGGCCCTGGTCGCCGATCCGGCCGTAGCGGACGGTCAGCGCGGCGTCGTCGACCACGACCTCGTAGAACTTGTGCGCGCCACCATCCACTTCGGACAGTTCGAGGTAGGTCGTCTCCTGCGACAAGGGGGCCTCCGAGGGGTCAGCGACCGGCCCGATGTGGCCGGCGCGGCGACAGCGGGCACACGGTAACCGCCACCCCCGACAAGGATCGACCGCTTGGTAAGGAAGGCCCCTTCCTAACCTCAGGTGCTCGGGTTCTAGGGATCGTTGCAACGCCTGACGTGATCAGGGGTTGCAGTGTTCGAGATCCGTGGGGATCGCAGGCCGCAGGGTCCGAAGAAGCT
>NZ_JBFAAF010000026.1:0-101062 GCF_040639595.1 Micromonospora sp. NPDC023814 | reverse complement strand
CGCCGGCCGGCGCGTCCCCGTCGCCCGCCGCGCCGCCGGGATCACCTGTCCTCCGGCCGGAGTCGCCGCCGGCCGGCCCGCCGCGCCCCGGGCCCAGGCGGGCGGGGGGCAGTTGCTCATCCGACACGGCGCACCGTCCCGTCGCCGACGGCGTACCGGGTGCCGCGCAGGGACGCCGGCACGTCGTCGGCGACCGCGCAGGTCACCAGCAGCTGGCTCGCCCCGCCGACCAGCCCGGCCAGCCGCTCCCGCCGCCCGGCGTCCAGCTCGGCGAAGACGTCGTCGAGCACCAGCACCGGCTCGATGCCGTCGGAGCGGAGCAGGTCGTACCCGGCCAGCCGCAGCGCCAGCGCGTACGACCACGACTCGCCGTGGCTGGCGTACCCCTTGGCGGGCAACGGACCGAGGGTCAGCGCCAGCTCGTCGCGGTGCGGGCCGACCAGCGTGGTGCCCCGCTCGACCTCGGCGGTGCGGGCCTCGGCGAGCGCGGCGGTCAGCGCCGCCGCCAGCGCCTCCCGGTCGGTGGTCGGCTCCGCCAACTCCACCGAGGGCCGGTACGCGATCCCGGCCGCCCCCCGGCCCGCCGCCACCGCGTCGTACGCCTTGGCCACGTGCGGGGCGAGCGCGGCGACCAGCTCCAGCCGGCCGGCGAGCAGCTCCGCGCCGTGCCGGGCCAGGTGGGTGTCCCAGACCGCCAGGGTCGACAGGTCCCCGCCCCGCGACCCGCCCGTCTTGCGGGCGAGGTACGCCGTGCGCAGCAGGGCGTTGCGCTGCTTGACCACCCGCTCGTAGTCGGCGCGTACCCCGGCGTAGCGGGGCTGGCGGCTGACCAGCAGGTCGTCGAGGTAGCGGCGGCGCTCCGCCGGGTCGCCCCGGACGAGCTCCAGGTCCTCCGGGGCGAACAGCACGAGCCGCAGCGCGCCGAGCACGTCCCGCGCCCGGCGGGCCGGGGAGCGGCCCAGCCGCGCCCGGTTGGCCTTGCCCGGCACGATCTCCAGCTCGACCAGCAGCTCGCGCCCCTCGTGCACCACCACACAGCGGATCACCGCCGAGGCGGCGCCCATCCGGACGAGGGGGGCGTCCGTGGCGACCCGGTGCGAATCCAGGGTCGCCACGTAGCCCAGCGCCTCGACGAGATTCGTCTTGCCGACGCCGTTGGCGCCGATCAGGACGTTCGCCCCCGGCTCCAGGTCCACGCCGACCCGCTCGTACGAGCGGAAGTCGACCAGTTCGAGCCGGCGGACGTACACAGCCTGTGGATACCGGTCAGCGCTTGCGGACGGCGTGCCCGCCGAACTGCTGACGCAGCGCGGCGACGGCCTTCATGGCGGGCGAGTCGTCCTGCCGGGAGGCGAACCGGGCGAAGAGCGAGGCGGTGATCACGTTCAGCGGCACGGCGAGCCGGACCGCCTCGTCGACCGTCCACCGGCCCTCGCCGGTGTCCTCCGTGTAGCCGCTCAGCTCGGCCAGCTCCGGGTCCTCGTCGAGGGCCCGGTCGAGCAGGTCGAGCAGCCAGGAGCGCACCACGGTGCCCTCGCGCCAGGACTTGAACACCCCCGGCACGTTGGTGACCAGCTCGGACTTCGCCAGCAGCTCGTAGCCCTCGGCGTAGGCGTGCATCAGGCCGTACTCGATGCCGTTGTGCACCATCTTGGCGTAGTGCCCGGCACCGACCGGCCCGGCGTGCACGAAGCCGAACTCGCCCTCCGGCTTCAGCGACTCGAAGATCGGCATGAGCCGGTCGACGTGCTCCCGGGCGCCGCCGACCATCAGCGCGTAGCCGTTCTGCCGGCCCCAGACGCCGCCGGAGACGCCGGCGTCGAGGTAACCGATGCCCTGCTCGTTGAGCCGCTCGGCGCGCGGCGCGTCGTCGCTGAACCGCGAGTTGCCGCCGTCGATGATGATGTCGCCCTCGCCGAGGACGCCGGCGAGCTCGTCGATGGTCGCGTCGGTGACACCGGCGGGGACCATGACCCAGACCGCGCGCGGCGACTCCAGCTTCGCCGCCAGCTCTGCCAGGGTCGCGACGTCGCTCAGCTCCGCGTTGTGGTCGAAGCCGACCACCTCGTGCCCGGCGGCGCGCAACCGCTCGCGCATGTTGCCGCCCATCCGGCCGAGCCCTACCAGGCCGAGCTGCATGTGTTCCTACCTCCGTGCGTCGGGGTCTTCTCGGGCGCGATCAGCGGGAGACGCGGATCGGCATGATGAGGTAGCGGTACCCCGGGACGACCTCGCCATCCTCGCCGGCGGGCGAAATCACCGCGGGCTTGAAGGCGTCGACGAACGAGAGCACGGCGAACTGGGCCCCCAGGTTGGCGAGGCCGTCGATCAGGTACTGCGGGTTGAAGCCGATGGTGAGCGGGTCGCCGGTGAAGGTGGCCTCCATGGCCTCGCTGGCCCGCGCCTCCTCGGTGCCGCCGGCCTCGACCACCAGGCCGTCGGCGCTGAAGCTGAGCAGCACCGGGGTCGTCCGCTCGGCCACCAGGGCGACCCGCTTGACGACCTCGATCAGGGTGCTGACGGCCACCCGGGCCTCGGCGTTGTGGGCGGCCGGGAAGAGCGAGCGCACCGGCGGGTAGTTCGCGCCGTCGAGCAGCCGGCTGGTGGTGCGCCGGGTGCCGCCGGCGAAGCCGATCATCCCCTCGCCGGCCGCGCCCTGGGAGAGCGCCATGGTGACCTGACCGCCGAGCGGGCCGAGGGCCTTGGCGGTGTCGTGCAGCGTCCGGGCCGGCACGAGGGCGTTGATGCTGACCTCGGAGTCGTCCGGGTTCCACTCCATCTCGCGCAGGGCCAGCCGGTAGCGGTCGGTGGCGAGCATGGCCAGCGTGCCGCCGGAGAGTTCGATCCGTACGCCGGTCATCATCGGCAGCGTCTCGTCGCGGCCGGCGGCGACGGCGACCTGGGCGACGGCGGCGGCGAAGGCGGCCGCGTCGACGGTGCCGGCGCTCTCCGGCATCTCCGGCAGGGACGGGTAGTCCTCGACCGGCATGGTGGGCAGGGTGAACCGGGCGCTGCCGCAGACCAGTTCGAGATGCGCCCCGACGGCGGCGATGTCCACCGGCTTGGCCGGCAGCGCCTTGGTGATCTCGGCAAGCAGCCGGCCGGAGACCAGGGCGGCCCCGTCGGCGTCCCCCTGCACCTCGACGGTCACCTGGCTGGAGACCTCGTAGTCGAAGCCGGAGACCTGCAGGTTCCCGTCGGTGACGCGCAGCATCACGCCCGCGAGCACCGGTACGGACGGCCGGCTGGGCAGGCTCTTCGCGGTCCAGGCCACGGCCTCGGCGAGCGCGTCGCGCTCCACTCGGAACTTCATCAATGCCTCCGCGTCGACGTCAGCGACAACTCTCTCATGCCGACCGCTGCCTACCGACCCGCCTGTCCGTGCGGGTACCCATCGCACCTTAGGGCGCGCGGGCATCGGCTGTGCGCCCGACCCCGTGGACTCCCCGGTGCCGGAGGCCCGCCCACGGCGGGTCCCGGCCAATCCACAGGAAGTCCAACGGTGGTGATTGGTTTTTGTTGTCTTAGAAGAGATAACTCGTCATCTTCATCGCACCTGTGCAAACTGTGGAGAACCGCCGTCTGCGCAGGTCAGACACGTTATCCACCGGTGGTTTGGCTGTGGAGAACCAGGGGTACAACCCGTGTCGCAATCCACAGGCGGCGGCTTCCCCCAGGTTTTCCACCGTTGTCCACCGGTAATCCACCGGTAATCCACGGACTTTCTCCCCAGTCCTGTGGACAGGCGGAACCGGCTAAACGGGCGTCATCCCCAGAACCTTCAACAGCTCGCCCACAGGCGGACCGTCGTCGGTGGACAACGACGACGTTGTCCCCAGGCGTCCACAGGGTCGTCCCCAGGGTTTCTCCACAACCTGTGGGTAACCGAGGATTGCGCGGACGGTAGTTATCCACAGGCGGTGGACGGCGAGCTGTGGACAACGATCCGGGCGGTGGACGGACACGGCTTCGATGGTGTGGTCTCCACCATGTCGAGGGTCAAGCCGGGCCGGCTGTGGAGGAAGGGAAGCGCCCGGCCGGTGGTCCGGCCGGGCGCTTCCGTCACCTCTCGCCCACCGCGCGACGGTGGGCGTACGCGTCAGGTGTTCTGCTTGATCCGGTTCGTCAGCTCGGCGATCTGGTTGTAGAGCGAGCGGCGCTCGGCCATCTGCTGGCGGATCTTGCGGTCGGCGTGCATGACGGTGGTGTGGTCCCGCCCGCCGAACGCCTGCCCGATCCGGGGCAGCGACAGGTCGGTCAGTTCCCGGCACAGGTACATGGCCACCTGGCGGGCGTTCACCAGCACCCGGGAGCGGGAGTGCCCGCGCAGGTCCTCCAGGCTGACGCCGAAGTACTCGGAGGTGGAGACCATGATCTGGTCGGCGGTGATCTCCGGCCCGGCGCCGTCGGGGATGAAGTCCCGCAGCACCTCCTCGGCGAGCGACAGCTCGACCGTGGACCGGGTCAGGCTGGCGAACGCCGTCACCCGGATCAGCGCGCCCTCCAGCTCCCGGATCGAGTTCGACACCCGCGAGGCGATGAACTCCAGCACGTCCGGCGGGGCGTAGAGGCGCTCCTGCGCCGCCTTCTTCTGCAGGATCGCGATCCGGGTCTCCAGGTCCGGCGGCTGGATGTCGGCGAGCAGCCCCCACTCGAACCGGGTACGCAGCCGGTCCTCCAGGGTGGCGAGCTGCTTCGGCGACCGGTCGGAGGTGATCACGATCTGCTTGTTGGCGTTGTGCAGCGTGTTGAAGGTGTGGAAGAACTCCTCCTGGGTGCGCTCGCGGGTCTCCAGGAACTGGATGTCGTCGATCAGCAGGATGTCGACGTCGCGGTAGCGCCGCTGGAACGCGCTGGTCTTGTCGTCGCGGAGCGAGTTGATGAAGTCGTTGGTGAACTCCTCGGTCGAGACGTACCGGACCGAGCGGGCGTTGCCCAGCGTCGTGGCGTAGTGCCCGATGGCGTGCAGCAGGTGCGTCTTGCCCAGCCCCGAGCTGCCGTAGATGAACAGCGGGTTGTACGCCTTCGCCGGCGACTCCGCCACCGCGACGCTCGCCGCGTGGGCGAAGCGGTTGGACGAGCCGATGACGAACGTCTCGAACATGTACTTCGGGTTGAGCCGGTTGCCGCCGCTCTCGACGCCGCCGGGCAGCCGCCGGTCGTCCCGGCCGCCGGGCCGGTGATCCACGCCACTCCGACCCGGCCCGCTGTCGGTGCCGGTGTCCCGGGGCAGCGCCCGGATCACGTGCTGGTCCCGGGGGGAGACGGCGTCCTCGCGGTAACGCGGCTCGAACCCCCGGGTGTCCGCGGTCGGCGGGTCCAGCCGGGCGGCCTGCTCGTCGAAGCCGCGTCGGTCGGGCGCGCGCCGGGCCGGTGCCGCCCGGTCGGGCCGCGGCGGCTCGGCGAACGTCGTGCTGAACAGGGCCTCCTGGCCGTCCCGGTCGCCCGGGCCGGGCCGGAGCCCGTCGTCGACCGGCAGCGCGGCCGGGACCGGGCCGTCCGGCCGCCGCTCCGGGTGCGCCTGCTCGGGGATGAGCGGCGGTTGCTGCCCGGGGTCGAGGGCCGCGCCGTCCAGCAGGCCCACCGCCGCGCCGTCGAACGCCACCGGCCCGTCGCCGAAGTCGCGCGGCCCGCCGTCGTGGTCCACCGGCCCCGGCTCCGGGGCGCTGCGGTAGACGGTGCCCGCCGGGCGGCCGGAGCTGTCGTCGGCCACGCGTACGGTCACCGCGACCTGGATCGGCCGGCCCAGCCGGCGGGTGAGCGCCTCGGTGATCGCCGGGCGCAGCCGGGACTCGATCACGTCCCGGGTGAAGGCGTCCGGGACGGAGAGCAGCGCGGTGTCCTCGACGATGGCCCGCAGCCGGGTCAGCCGCAGGTACGCCCGCTGCTGCGCGGAGATGATCTCGTCGGCGAGTTCGTCGGTCGTCGCCGTCCACACCGCGGCAAGGTCGGTCGTGCCGGTCACCGTCGTGCCACCCCCTCGCCTCTGCTCCGCCGACGCCGCCGTCTTCTCCGGTCGGTCGCCCCGGGCCCGCCGCGTTCACGGGCGGAACGACACCCACCCGGACGCCTCGACCGGTCCTCGTCCACAAGTTATCCACAGCCTGTGTACGTACCGATTGTGGCTGCCCGCCGGATGCGGGTCGGACCTGCCCCCTGCCTGAACGGGCGCTGAAGCGGGTTCACCGTGCCGAACGATTCACTGCCTTGTCCGGTCTTGCCCGCCAGCGACGACCGGACCTTTCGACGCTGACCGCAATCGGGCACGGTAACAGCGTTGTCCGCGCGCCATCAACCGCCGACGCGCGGCGACCCTTGGCAACATCAGCGAAAACCGCCGCTTCGGTCGTCGGCGAGCACCGGTGTCCGCCCTGGTGGGGGTGTTTGACGGTGGTTGCCCGCCTGCGTAGGCTGGATCGGCTGCTCTCTCGCCCTCTGCTAGGGTGATGGGTGCTTGCTGTCCGCGGTCGCTTCCCCGCATCGCCGAGGTCCCGCATCGCCGGGCAGCACCGATCGGGGGCCACCGCCGAGGTGGCCTGGACCACCACACGACCCCGGCGACCCCTCGTTCGGGGCGTACGAAAACGGAGAGCCTGACGTGAGCAAGCGCACCTACCAGCCGAACACCCGCCGGCGCGCGAAGACCCACGGCTTCCGGCTGCGCATGCGCACCCGTGCCGGCCGCGCCATCATCTCGACCCGTCGCTCCAAGGGCCGCGCCCGCCTGTCGGCCTGAGGCCGACCGGGTCAGGTCCGGGGGACGTGGGCAGTCGTGCTGGCGGCCGCACAGCGACTGCGGCGCAGCACTGACTTCGCCGCAGCGGTCCGGGGTGGCCGCCGCGCCGGCCGTGGCGCGATCGTCGTCCACCTGAGCCTGCCGTCGACCCCCGACGCCCCGACAGCAACCTCGCCGGAGCCGGCGCGGAGTAGCGGTGCGGAGCAACCCTCCGCACCGGCCCGCGCCGGCTTCGTCGTGTCCAAGGCAGTGGGCAACGCGGTCGTCCGCAACCGGGTCCGCCGCCGCCTGCGGCACCTGGTCCGCGAGCGGCTGACGGAGCTGCCCCCCGGGAGCACCCTGGTCGTCCGCGCGCTGCCGGCGGCAGCCGAGGCGGCGTACCCGCGACTGGGCGCCGACCTGGACGCGGCGATCGCCGCCGCGCGGGCGCCCCGCGGACGGCGGTCGCGGTGACCGCCGGGCCGGCCGCGCCACGGCCTGCGACGATCGGTGCCCGGGTGCTGAGCGGGCCGATCATCGCGTACCGTCGGTGGATAAGTCCGGCTCTGCCGGCCCGCTGTCGGTTCTACCCGTCGTGCAGCGCCTACGCCCTCGAGGCGGTGGCCCGGCACGGCGCTGTCCGGGGAGCTGGCCTGACGGTCCGGCGGCTGTTGCGCTGCCACCCCTTCCACCCAGGTGGACACGACCCGGTGCCGGAGCCGGGCGGACGCCGCCGTGCCGATGTGACTGGAGCCTGAGAATTGAGTCTCGACTGGATCTACTACGCGATTTCGTGGATCCTGCTGGCCTGGCATGGGGCCTGGGAGGCCATCGGGGTGCCGGACGCGGCGGTGCTCGGCACGAACTGGGCCTGGATCCTCGCCATCGTCTTCCTGGTGGTCACCGTCCGGGTGATCCTCTTCCCGGTCTTCGTCAAGCAGATCAAGTCGCAGCGGGCGATGCAGGCGCTCCAGCCGCAGGTGAAGGCGCTGCAGGAGAAGCACAAGGGTGACCGGGAGACGCTCCAGAAGGAGATGATGGAGCTCTACCGGAAGGAAAAGGCCAACCCGCTCATGGGCTGCCTTCCGATGGTCCTCCAGATTCCGGTCTTCCTCGGCCTGTTCCACGTGCTCCGCCGACTCGATCCGGGGAAGAGTGAGAGCGGCAAGACCCTCTACGGCTGGACGGTCGGCCAGTTCGAGAGTGCCTCGGCCGCGAAGCTCTTCACCGCGCCGATCGCCGGCAAGTTCGGCTCGACCGCCGACGAGCTGGCGGCGCTGAACGCCAACGGCACCACCGTCAAGGTCATCGCCGGCATCCTGGTCTTGTTGATGATGGGCACGACCTACCTCACCAGCCGCCAGATGATCCTCAAGACCGGCTGGGCCGAGGATCCGCAGCAGCGGATGATCCAGAAGCTGATGCTCTACGGCATCCCGGCGTCGCTGCTCGTCTCCGGTGCCATCTTCCCCATCGGCGTGATCATCTACTGGGTCACCAACAACCTCTCCACGCTGGCGCAGCAGCAGTGGGTGCTGCGCAAGTTCCCGCCGCCGCCGACCGCCACCACCGGCAAGGCGGGCACCTCGGCCCGCAACCCGGTGCAGCCGGCCAAGACCGGCCTGCTGGGCCGTGCCAAGCCGGCCCCCCAGACCCCGGCCAAGCCGGTCGCGCCGAAGGTCGCCGGCCCCAAGCCGGGCGCCAAGCCGGCCAACCCCAAGAAGGGCCGCCCCGCCAAGCGGCAGGGCTGAGGACCTCCGGGCCGCCGTCGGGAGACCGGCGGCGGCCCGTTCCGCACCGTGCAGCCGCCGTACGGCCGGCGCCGGGCGGAACCCGCCGCGCGCGGCGCGGTCACGGGCGACACTGCCCGTACGACAGACGTGCCCGTGGGTATCGGCGACCTCCCGCCGGCCCCGGGAAACCAGCGGACCCGACGGTCCGGCCGAGCGAGTACGGAGATGAGACCGTGACCGACACCAGCACCCCCCGCGCTGAGCAGTCCCTGGACTCCGAGGGGACCGAGCCGACCGCGGTGAACGGCGAGATCGAGGAGACCGACGAGGAGTCGGTCACCAAGGAGAAGAAGCCCGTCGGCGAGAGCGAACTGTTCCGGCAGAGCGAGATCGCGGCCGACTACGTCGAGGGCCTGCTCGACATCCTCGACTACGACGGCGACATCGACGAGCTGGTCTCCGGCGGCCGTCCGGTCGTCGAGGTGGTCGGCGGCCGGCTGCAGAACCTCGTCGGCCAGCGCGGTGCCACCCTGGAGGCGCTCCAGGAGCTCGCCCGGCTCGCCGTCTTCCGGCAGACCGGCACGCCGAGCCGGCTGCTGCTCGACGTCGGCGGCTACCGGGCGAACCGCCGCAAGGAGCTCGCCGCCGTCGCCAAGAACGCCGTCGAGAAGGTCAAGGAGTACGGCGAGCCCGTGCGACTGGAGCCGATGTCCGCGTTCGAGCGTAAGTGCGTGCACGACGTGGTCAACGCGATGAGCGGCGTGGAGAGCGAGTCCGAGGGTGTCGAGCCGAACCGGCGCATCATCGTCCGGCCGGCGGACTGACCGGGTGGCTCACGACGACACCGCGGCCGGTGCCGCGGCTGGCCCGGGTGGCACGCCGCCCGGGCCGTCGCCTGTCCGGCCCGACTCACCCGTGCCTTCCGATGCCGCCGCGTCGATGGCCGACGGCCGTGCCCCGTCGCCGGCCGACGCGGTGCTGCCGCCCGAGCTGGCCGGTGCGGCACGCACCCTCTTCGGCGACCGGATCGACCTGGCCGCCGCGTACGCCGAGCTGCTGGTCACCGACGGCGTGGTCCGCGGCCTGATCGGGCCGCGCGAGGCCCCCCGGATCTGGGACCGGCACCTGCTCAACTGCGCGGTGGTGGCCGAGCGGATCGCGGAGGGCTCGGTGGTGCTCGACGTCGGCTCCGGGGCGGGACTGCCCGGTCTGGTGCTCGCGATCGCGCGGCCGGACCTGACGGTGACCCTGATCGAGCCCCTCGCCCGGCGCACGTCCTTCCTCATCGAGGCGGTGCAGCAACTCGGCTTGGCGAAGACGGTCCGGGTGTTCCGGGGCCGGGCCGACGAGGCGGCGACCGGGTCGACCGGGGTGGGCCCGCTGAGCGGGGACGTGGTCACCGCACGCGCCGTCGCCCCGCTGGACCGGCTGTCGACGTGGTGCCTGCCGCTGGCCGTTCCCGGCGGTCGGCTCATCGCCCTCAAGGGCGCGTCGGCGGCCGACGAGATCGCCGAGCACGCGGAGACGGTGGCGCGGCTTGGCGGCGGGGAGCCCGAGATGCACCGCTGCGGCGAAGGAATCATCGACCCGCCGACAACCGTGGTGGAGATCGTGCGGGAGCGGGTGGTGGGACCGGTCCGGCCCAAGGCGCCGAAGAGGTCGCGCGGCGGGCGGTCCCGTCGACGCTGACTCCACGTGGGAGGGACGTCAGAGTGGGTGCCCCACCGGCGTCCCGGGCGGCGGTTGCTTCGTTGAACCAGTACGGGTGGACGGAAGGGATGAGAACCCGACGTGGACCGGCTGCGCCCGTGAGCCGTAGGCTGGCCGCGCGTCGATAGTGTGGAGCGGGCGGCAACGGACGTTCACCGGGTCCCGACCGCTCCCGCCGGCCGTACGCTCCGCGGTGCGAGCACCACGTGCGGCCGGTTGACGGGGTGCGGACCGACCATCCGAAGCGGGCAGGGATGACAGGTGCATGACGACGGCAGGTACGACGATCCACGCGTGACCGGATCAGCGGGCGATCCGGTTTCACGTGAAACCGACCACCCGAGCTGGTCGCTCGACGGGCCGTCCCACGGTTCGTCGACCCGACCGCCGGACTGCGATCCGATCGTCCAACGGGACACCGCCGACCCGGCCGGGCCGGGGCTGCCGGCCGCCCGCCCGGCCTCCGACGGGCTGCCGCGCCCGGGTAACTCCGCCGGCGGTCGGGTGATCCCCATCCGCCGCAACCCCTCGGCCTCGGCTCGGTTCGAGGCGGCCGTGCCACAGCAGCCGACCCCGGACGCGGTGCCGGACGCCGCCCCCGAACCCGTACCCGTCACGGACACGCCCGCGTCCCCGGCCGCCGCCTACGGGCCCGCCGCGACCGAGGCCGCGTACGTTTCACGTGAAACCCCGACGCGCGAAGAGGATGACCCACCGTTGGCTATGGAGGCGATGCGCGCCGTGCAGATCCTGAATCCGAGTGGCGAGGTGACAATGCCTCGGCCGGAACGGACCCGGGTCATGTGCGTCGCGAACCAGAAGGGCGGCGTGGGGAAGACCACGACCACGGTAAACCTGGCGGTGGCGCTCGCCCTGCACGGTAACCGGGTACTGGTGGTCGACCTGGACCCGCAGGGCAACGCCTCCACCGGGCTCAACGTCCCGCACCACACCGGGGTGCCGGACGTCTACGACTGCCTCATCAACAGCGTGCCGCTGGAGGAGGTCGCCCAGGGGGTCGAGGGCATCCCCAACCTCTGGTGCGTACCGGCCACGATCGACCTGGCCGGTGCGGAGATCGAGCTGGTGTCGGTGGTCGCCCGCGAGTCCCGGCTGGCCCGGGCCATCGCCGCCTACCCGGGCCACTTCGACTACGTCTTCATCGACTGCCCGCCGTCGCTCGGCCTGCTCACGGTCAACGCGCTCGTCGCCGCGCAGGAGGTGCTCATCCCGATCCAGTGCGAGTACTACGCGCTGGAGGGGCTGAACCAGCTGATCAACAACATCAACCTGGTTCGGCAGCACCTCAATCCGAGGCTCGAGGTCTCCACGATCCTGCTCACCATGTACGACCGGCGTACGCGGCTGGCCGACGCGGTCGAGCAGGACGTCCGGAACCACTTCGGCGACAAGGTGCTCCAGGCGGTCATCCCGCGCAACGTCCGCGTCTCCGAGGCACCGAGCTACGGCCAGTCCGTGATGACCTACGATCCGGGATCGCGGGGGGCAACGAGCTACTTCGAGGCCGCCCAGGAGATCGCCGAGCGTGGCGTCAAGGAGCCGGTGAGCCGGAATGCGTAGTGCGGAACAGTCGCTGGGAGGCGTGGCATGAAGAACCGTCCTCGGGGCGGTCTCGGTCGGGGCCTGGGGGCCCTCATCCCGACCGGACCGGCGCCGACCGCCGATTCCGCCACTGTCGAGCCGGACGCCTCCGTAGCCGTCGGTACGCTCGCCGAGACGCCGCCGCCGGCAGTGAGCCCGCCCGTCGCGGCGCAGCCCGAGCCCGCGCTCAGCCCGGTGCCCGGCGCCCGGTTCGCCGAGATCCCGGTCGACGCGATCGTGCCGAACCCGAAGCAGCCCCGGCACATCTTCGACGAGGCGGCCCTGGAGGAGTTGAAGGCCTCGATCCAGGAGGTCGGCTTCCTCCAGCCGATCGTCGTGCGGCAGCTCGACGACGAGAAGTACGAACTCGTCATGGGCGAGCGGCGCTGGCGGGCCGCGCAGGCGGTCGGGCGGGAGAGCATCCCCGCCATCGTCCGGGACACCCGGGACGACGCCATGCTCCGGGACGCGCTGCTGGAGAACATCCACCGGGCCAACCTGAACCCGCTGGAGGAGGCCGCCGCGTACCAGCAGTTGCTGGACGAGTTCGGCGCCACGCACGAGGAACTCGCCCAGCGGATCGGGCGGAGCCGGCCACAAATCTCGAACACCATCCGGCTGCTCAACCTCCCGGCACCGGTGCAGAGCCGGGTCGCCGCGGGCGTGCTCTCCGCCGGCCACGCCCGGGCGCTGCTGAGCCTCGACGACCCGACGGCGCAGGAGCAGTTGGCCAAGCGGATCGTCGCCGAAGGGCTCTCGGTCCGCGCGACCGAGGAGATCGTGATGCTGGCGGTGAGCGACGGCAGCACGGGCAAGAAGGAGACGGCCAAGCGCCGGCCCAAGCCGCACGCGCCCGCGCTGACGGATCTGGCCGACCGGCTCTCCGACCGGTTCGACACCCGAGTCAAGGTGGACATCGGCCGGAGCAAGGGCAAGATCACCATCGAGTTCGCGACGGTCGATGACCTGGAGCGGATCGTTGGCCTCATCGGCGTCGGCGAGGAGGAGGAGTCGGAGGGCTGACCCTCCGACCGCCGGCCGCGTGACCCCACCGGGCCACGCGGCCGTTCCATGTCCGACGGCGGCGTCCACTCTCGGCGGTACGCCTACCGTGCGGGCGCCTCCAGCAGCTCGGCCCAACCACCGCCGCCGACCGTGCCGGAGTGCCCCTCATTCGAGCGCCACGGGCCTGAGGCGGGCCCGCCCTACCCGACCCCTGCCCGCTCGCACTTCTGGCGCTGCGGGGCAAGCAGGAGGTGCTTCCGTCCGTGCCCGAAGTGGCCTGCTGTCCGGATCGGGGGTGCGGGTGCGGTGGTAGCGGTGGCTCTCCGGTTTCACGTGAAACCGGAAAGCCCGCCAGGCGGTTTGCGGTCGTGGACGCGATGGCTGGGCGGGCGGCTTCCCTTCGGTCACCGACACGTGGCTCGTGAACCTTCGCGCACAGGCTCCGCGAACCTTTGAACCTGGAGGCGGGAGTTGCGCTGACGCCGAGGTGCCGAATTCGGGCTGTGCGGTTTCACGTGAAACGGTGCAGCGAACAGGCCGCCGCGCCCGCGCCTCCTATTCAAAGGAGGTTGGCCGGCGAGGCTGCGCCACGACCGTCTGCCGCCCGTCCTTCGGAAGCTGCCTGATGACACCCCCGCCCACCACTGGGTGCGACTCGCCGCCTTGCGGCACCTCACCGGGCTCGCCTTTGCGGCACCTCACCGCTGCGCGCATGACGTGGTGCTGACGGCCTCACGATCCATGCCCTGTGCGTAGGGCCACTGACATGCTGCTGCGGAGCTGCGGCCATGGCACTTGCTCGCTGCCATCGCAAGAAGCCCAGGGGCAGTGACGCCTGCGCGCGTAAGTCAACCGCCGTCAAGGCCGCGCCGGACGTATTGGACCTCCCGCCTTCCGCCGCCAGCCGCTCGCCCCAGCCCTCCCTGCCTTGAGCCAACAGCCCGCTTCCCCGGTTCGGGTCCCGGCACCTGGCCCCGGCTCCCGGCCCTTGGTTCCGCCCACGCCCGCGGAGTGTCCGGCCCCCTCACCCGGAGCCCGGGCCCGGGCGACCCGACCCCGGGCTCCGGCTCCCGGAGCGTGGCCTCCGTTCGGCATGTGGCTCCGACGCTGGCCGCCCGGCTTCCTGCTCCCGCCCGGCGCTCTGGCCACGCCGACGAGCCGATGAAGCCGAGCGGGACAGCGTCGGGCGGGACATCGACGGGAACGGCGTCGACGGGAACGGTGTCGACGGGAGGACGGATGGTGTCGACGGTGCGGAGAGACTCCACGACCGCGTGCGCGAAGGCCCGCGACGTTCCCCGGGGCGGCCGGTGGTTTCACGTGAAACGGCCGCCCTCCCATGGCGCTCGGACGGTGCGGATCGGGGCCAAAAGTTATCCACACCAGTTATCCACAGCCGCGCCTCGTTTCACGTGAAACCCCGCGTGAAACCCGTTGCTGGCCTGTGGATGACGGGGTGTGTTCCGGGTCTCAGCGCCCTGTGGATATCTGTGGACAAGCCCCTTGGGCGGCCATCTCACGGCGACCCGGCACGGAGCCGCCGTCGACTCTTTCGGGTAGGGACACCGGCACCGGAAGCGGTTAGTGTCAGCGTCGTGCACGACACCCCTCCCTCAGTCCCGGACTTCGCCCAGTGGCCGTCCTTCCCCTTCGAGGGTGACCTTCGCGTCAAGCAACTCGATGATCCGGTCCCGGTCGAACCGCCCCGCAAGGGCGAGGGACACCGGGAATGCACGGCCTGCAACGCCCCCGATGACGCCTACATCTGGGTGGGCGAGCGCTGGCGGGTACGCGCCATGGACCGCCCCACGGGGCTGCCGATGGTGCTGATCCTGGAATCCCGCTCGCATCTGGACCTCGGCGACCTGCCGAACCTGCTCGCCGCCGAACTGGGGGTGATGACCGTACGCCTGGAACGGGCGATCCGGTCGCTTGACGGGGTCGCGAGGGTGCACGTCAACCGCTGGGGCGACGGCTCGGCGCACCTGCACATATGGTTCCTCGCCCGGCCCTACGGTCAGCTCCAGCTCCGCGGGACCTTCCTCTCCCTGTGGGACTCGATCCTGCCGCCCATCTCCGAGGCGCAGTGGCGAGAGAATCTCGCCCTGGTCGCGGCCTGGCTCGCGGAGTTCGGGGGGCGGCCCCTGGCCGAGCCGTCGCGCATCCAGTGGCAGGCCCCGTCCAGCTTCACCGGGCAGCCCTCGCCCGGGGACGACGTCACCACAGGCGAGGCGGTGTCCGTGATCGAGTCCGCCGAGGAGTCGCACGCCCCGGCGGCCGACAGCCCGGAGGCCGAGGCCGCCGCTCCGGAGGGCGGACAGTCCGACGACTGACGCGGCACGGGCGGCCACCCGAGGTCGCGGGGTGGCCGCCCGTGCCGGCGGAAGGAACGGACGGTCAGGCCCGGCGCGTCGCGGCGCGCGCCACCAGTGTCCCGATCATCTTGCCGAAGTCGAGACCGGCGGCCTGCACGGCGAGCGGCAGCAGGGAGGTCTCGGTCATCCCCGGCGAGACGTTGACCTCCAGCACGTGCGGCTGCCCCGCCGAGTCCACGATCAGGTCGACGCGGCTGAGGTCGCGCAGGCCGAGCGCGGTGTGGGCGGCCAGCGCGACGTCGGCGACCGCACCGGCCACCTCCGGGGCCAGTCGCGCCGGCGTGTGCCACGTCGTGCGGCCGGCGGTGTAGCGGGCGGCGTAGTCGTACACCCCGTTGCGGGGCACGATCTCCACCGCCGGCAGGGCCCGCGGCCCGTCGCCCAGGTCGACCACGGAGACCGCCACGTCCATGCCGGGCACGTACCGCTCGACCAGCGCGGTCTGGTCGTACGCGAAGCAGCCGACCATCGCGGCCGGGAGGGACGCGGCGTCCCGGACCACGGCGGCGCCCAGCCCCGAACCGCCCTGGGCGGGCTTCACCATGAGCGGCAGCCCCAGCCGGTCGACGATGCGGTCCAGCACCGCCACTGCGCCCAGCTCCGAGAAGCGATCGTGCGGAAGGGCGACCCAGTCCGGGGTGGGGATGCCCGCCTCGCGGAGCACCGCCTTGGCCGACGGCTTGTCCCAGGCGAGCCGGGACGCGCGGGCGTCGCACCCCACGTACGGGACACCGCAGAGGTCGAGCACGCCGCGCAGCGAGCCGTCCTCGCCGGTCGCGCCGTGCAGGGCGATGACGACGGCGTCCGGCGGGTCGGCGGTCAGGGCCGGCAGCAGGGTCACGTCGGCGTCCCGCAGCTCGGCGTCCATCCCGGCGGCGCGCAGCGCGTCGAGCACCCGGCGGCCGGACCGGAGCGAGACGTCACGTTCGTAGGAGAGCCCGCCGGCGAGCACCAGCACCCGCAGGTCGGCGGTGACGGCGGAGTCGGTCACGACGGAACGGTCGGCAGCGGTGGGAGCCATGCCGGAATCATGCCAAGTCGGGACCCGGCGTGTCCGAGCCGGCCTGCCCCCGCCGCGATCCGGGGCGGCCGACCGCGCCGAACACCCGCCGCATGGCGATGTCCTGCTCCATGACGCCGGCCAGCCGGCGCACGCCCTCGCGGATCCGCTCCGGGGGCGGGAAGGAGAAGTTGAGCCGCATGTTGCCGCTACCCGTGCCGTCGGCGTAGAAGCCGGTGCCCGGCACGTACGCCACACGTGCGGCGATGGCCCGCGGCATCATCGCCTTCGAGTCGAGGCCGTCGGGGAGGGTCGCCCAGACGAAGAGGCCGCCCCCCGGCGTCGTCCAGGTGGTGCCCGCCGGCATCAGGTCCTCCAGCGCGGCGAGCATCGCGTCGCGCCGTTCCCGGTAGACCTCGCGGTAGACCTTGAGCTGCTCCCGCCAGGGCATGGTGCCGAGGTAGGTGGAGACGGCGGCCTGCGCGTAGCCGCTGGGGCAGAGGATCTGCGCCTCGCTGGCGATCACCAGCTTGTCGCGGACGGCGTGCGGCGCCAGGATCCAGCCCACCCGCAGGCCCGGGGCGAAGGTCTTGGAGAAGGTGCTGAGGTAGAAGACCCCGTCGCGGCGCCGCGCGCGCAGCGGCGCGGGCGCGTCCCCCTCGAAGCCCAACTGACCGTACGGGTCGTCCTCGACCACCAGGAGGCCGGCGCGCTCGCAGATGTCGAGCACCCGCTCTCGCCGCTCCTCGGTGAGCGTCACGCCGGTCGGGTTCTGGTAGGTGGGGATGGTGTAGAGGAACTTCACCCGCCGGCCGGCGCGCGCCTGCTCGGCGATGGCCGCCTCCAGCGCCTCCGGGATCAGCCCGTCGTCGTCCATCGGCACGTGAACCACCTGTGCCTGGGCGGCCTGGAACACCCCGAGCGCGCCGACGTAGGTCGGGCCCTCGGCGAGCACCACGTCACCCGGGTCGAGGAAGAGCCGGGCCACCAGGTCCAGCGCCTGCTGCCCGCCGACGGTGACGACCACGTCCTCCGGGGAGGCGCCGCAGGCTGCGTCGATGCCGGAGAGCGCCATCACCTCGCAGATCCGCTCGCGCAGCTCCAGGGTGCCCTGGCCGATGCCGTACTGGAGGGTGGTGACGCCGTGCTCGGTGCCGAGCCGGCCGAGCATCTCACCGACGGCGTCGAGCGGCAGCGCCGCGATGTAGGGAGCGCCGCCGGCGAGCGAGACCACCTCCGGCCGGCTGGCCACCGCGAAGAGCGCGCGGATCTCCGAGGCGGTCATGCCCCGCACACGGCGGGCGTACCGGTCGGTGTAGTCGTCGAGCGTCGTGCCGGTCATGACATCACCTCGATGGCTGCTCGGGTGGATCCCGCCCCGCGTACCCGGGACACCGGCGACCATGGCGACGCGGGACGCCGGGTGTCGATCCTAGTCGCCCCTGCCAGGAAGGCCGCCACGACGTGACCAGCGTCCACATCGCGGACCACCGGTGGCCCTCCCGGAGGTGGTCATTCCCGCGTCCCCTCCCGTGGCGTCCGGAACCGGCGTACGATCGCTCGTCGGGGGCAGGAAGGCGGCGTTGTCGTTCCGTGCCGGTCTCACCTCCGAGCCTAATGTGGGGATGCGCCAATGTCGCGACGTCTGGTCAGCTTGACCCTCGACACCCTGGAGGACGTGCCCCGTCCGTGCCGGCAGTGCGTCTACTGGGAGCTTGACCCGGTTTCGGCGGACCGGGCCTGCGCCGCGGGCGACCCGGGGCTGGAGAAGGAGGCCTGGGTCTCGCAGACGCTGCTGGAATGGGGGTCCTGCGGCAAGCTCGTCTACGTCGACGGCATGCCGGCCGGCTACGTCCTGTACGCCCCGCCGGCCTACGTGCCCCGCTCGATGGCGTTCCCCACCTCCCCGGTCTCGGCCGACGCGGCGCTGCTGATGACGGCCAACGTGGTGCCCGCCTTCGCCGGTGGCGGGCTTGGCCGGATGCTGGTCCAGGGGGTCGCCCGGGATCTCACCAAGCGCGGCATCAAGGCGATCGAGGCGTTCGGCGACGCGAAGTTCGGTGACGCGGCGGACCCGGCCGGCACCTGCGTCGCCCCGGCCGACTTCTTCCTCTCCGTGGGCTTCAAGACGGTCCGCCCGCACCCGCGCTTCCCCCGCCTCCGGCTGGAGCTGCGCACGGCCCTGAGCTGGAAGTCCGACGTCGAGTACGCGCTGGAGAAGCTGCTCGGCTCGATGAGCCCCGAGACGCTGCTCCGCCCGGTCCGCCCGGCCCCGGCCACCCGTTCCACCGCCGGCTGACCGCGCCGACCGCCCACTCGGTCCACGACAGCCCGGGCCGCTGCCCGGCCCAGGACCGCCCGGCCCACGCCTGCGCCGGCCGCCGTTCAGTCCACCACCGTGCCGGCGGCCACGACCGCCCGCAGCTCGCTCACGTCGATCGAGCCGGTGGGCACGTCCCGCTCCACGGGGAAGTACATCCGCTGCACCGCGGCCACGACGGCCTCGGCCACCCGGTCCCGGAACCGGGGGTCGACCAGCCGGGCCCGGTCGCCGGGCGAGGTGAGGTAGCCGACCTCGACGCGTACGGCCGGCATCCGGGTCAGCCGGAGCAGGTCCCACGCCTTCGCGTGCGTACGGCAGTCGCGCAGCCCGGTACGGGCGACGATCTCCCGCTGCACGAGCCCGGCGAGCCGTTCCCCGGTCGCCGAGGTGACCCCGTTGTCGGTGCCGTAGTGGTAGGTCGCGACGCCCTCGGCCGCCGGGTTGGCGTGCCCGTCGAGGTGCAGCGAGATGAACACGTCGGCCCCGAGCGAGTTGGCCAGCTCGGCCCGGTCGACGTCCGGCAGGCAGTCCTCCGGGGCCGGCCCGCGGGTGAGCTGCACCCGGACGCCGGAGGCGGCGAGCCGGCCCTCCAGCCGGCTGGCCAGGTCGTGCACCAGGTCCGCCTCGGTCCACCGCAGCCGCCCGTCCGGCACCACCACGCCCGGGTCGGTGCCCCCGTGACCGGGGTCGACGACCACGGTCCGTCCGACCAGCGTCGGGCCGGACTGCCGGATGGCGTCGGACTCGCGCAGCCACTGCGGCCGCCCGCCGACGACCTTGCGCCCGAGCCGGCGCAGCGCGTTCATGGTGTGCGGCCCGCACGAGCCGTCGGGCGTCAGCCCGACCTCGCGCTGGAACTGGGCGACCGCCCGCGAGGTCCGTACGCCGTAGATCGCGTCCGCGCGCCCCACGTCGTACCCCATCTCCAGCAGTCGTTCCTGGAGCGACCGGACGTCCTCGCCGGTGAGCGGCTCGGGGACCGCGTGGTAGAGGGTGCGGGCGCCGAGCCGCCAGCGGGCGGCGTCCAGGGCCCGCCAGGTCTCCGCGCCGACCCGGCCGTCCACGCTGAGCCCCCGGGACTGCTGGAAGGCCCGCACGGCCCGTTCGGTGTGGGTGTCGAACTCGTCGGCGTCGGGTGCCATCGGCGCGAGCAGGTCGAGGCCGGTCAGCACCGTACGGATCTCGGTGACCGCGGGTCCACGGTCACCGGGTCGGATCGGACGCACGCACGACCCCCTCTGCACGGACGCTGGCTGGCCGGGCGGCCCCGGGGTTGAGGTTATGCGTTCCGGGGACCTCAGGTGGGCACGCCGGGAAAAGACGTCGACCCCGTCCCCCGGGCGGACCGGGTACGGGGTCGACGTGCGTACGTGCAGCTCAGAGCGCCGATTCGATGAGCCTGACCAGCTCACCCTTCGGCTTGGCGCCGGCGATCGACTGCACCGGCTCGCCGTTCTTGAACACGGTGAGGGTCGGGACGGACATCACCCGGTACGTGCGGGCGGTCTCCGGGTTCTCGTCGATGTTGAGCTTGACGATGGTGACCTGGTCGCCCATCTCGCCGGCGATCTCCTCCAGCAGCGGCGACACCTTGCGGCACGGCCCGCACCACTCGGCCCAGAAGTCCACCAGAACCGGCTTGTCGGACTTCAGCACGTCGGCGGCGAAACTTGCGTCGGTGACCGACTTCGTTGCTCCCACTATGACCCTCCTCCGGAGTTTTCGGTTGTTCAGCCCTGCAGCGTGGCGATGAAGCGCTCGGCGTCCAGCGCGGCGGCGCAGCCCGTACCGGCGGCGGTGATGGCCTGCCGGTAGGTGTGGTCCACCAAGTCGCCGGCGGCGAAGACACCGGGCATGCTGGTCCGGGTGCTCGGCGACTGGACCTTCACGTAGCCCTCGTCGTCCAGCTCCACCTGACCCCGGAAGAGCTCGCTGCGCGGGTCGTGGCCGATGGCCACGAAGACGCCGGTGACGTCGAGGACCTTGGACTCGCCGGTGTGCGTGTTGCGCACCCGTACGCCCGAGACCTTGCCGTCGTCGCCGAGGATCTCCTCGACCACGGTGTTCCACTCGACCTTGATCTTCTCGTTGCCCAGCGCCCGCTCGGCCATGATCTTGCTGGCCCGGAAGGAGTCCCGGCGGTGGATGATGGTGACCGACTCGGCGAACCGGGTGAGGAAGCTGGCCTCCTCCATCGCCGAGTCACCGCCGCCGACGACCACGATGTGCTGGTTGCGGAAGAAGAAGCCGTCGCAGGTGGCGCAGGACGAGACACCGTGGCCCAGGTACTCCTGCTCGCCGGGGACGCCCAGCGGACGCCACGCCGAGCCGGTGCTGAGGATGACGGCCCTCGCCCGGTAGGCGGTCTGACCCACCCAGACGGTGCTGACCGCGTCGGAGCCGACGCTGCCGGTGTCCTTCAGCTCCACCCGCGTCACGTCGTCGGTGAGGAACTCCGCGCCGAACCGCTCGGCCTGCTTGCGCATGTTGTCCATCAGCTCGGGGCCGAGGATGCCGTCGGCGAAACCGGGGAAGTTCTCCACCTCGGTCGTCGTCATCAGCGCGCCGCCGGACTGCACGCCCTCGATGATGAGCGGCTTGAGGTTGGCGCGCGCCGCGTAGACCGCCGCCGTGTAACCGGCCGGCCCGGAGCCGATGATGATCAGGTTGCGGACCTCGTCCACTGCCGTCTCCCGATAGTGTTGTTCGCCATCGGCGCGCGCACCGATGCCGATCCGATGCCGACGCCCCTCGCGGTGCCGGCAGCCTGATGTGCAGAACGTCATCGTACGAACCGGGGATTCCCGAGCCGGTCATCCGGTGGGTCAGGTCACGTGGCCGGTCAAACGTCCGGTGGCCGCGAATTCACCCTACCCGTGTGCGGTAGCGGCTGTCCGAGCCGGATCCGGGCACCCCGCATTCCGGTCCGCTCACCCAGGCCCAGTGCGCGCCGCTGTTGTCGGTGAACCGGACGACCAGCGCCGGCTGGCCCTGGAACCGGGCGTAGTCGACCACGTCGACCACCAGCGGCCCGCCGCCGTGCTCGGCACCGATCTCGTCGATGCAGTCGCTCAACGCGGCCGGGTCGGTGAGCCGGTCGAGGCCGACCGCGTCGCCGGGCAGCCGCCCACCCTCGACGTTGGGCCGGGGATCGGCGCTGAACCGCTGCGCCCCCATCGTCGGCGAGACGTCGGCCAGGGACTCGGGCGTGTAGTCCCTCCCACTGCGCAGCGTGGGCATGCCCGCCCGGAACGGCGTGCCGGCGGGGCCGGCGACCTCCGGTCTGGTCGGCCGGGACAACGCCGTGTCCGCGGCTCCGTCCCCCTGCTGCCCGGTGAGCTGGCTGACGCCCAGCCCGACCGCCGCGATCGACGCTGCGGCGAGCGCGACCGGGCCGGCCAGCCGGGACCAGCGGCGGCGCCGTCGGCCCGGCCCCGTGGCCGCGCCCCGGCCGGGCTCCGAGCGGGGTACGCCGGCAGGGCGCCGCGCGGACCCGCCGAGCGGCTGTGCCGGCACGACCGCGCCCGACCTGCCCGTCCCCGGCTCGTCGGCAGGCAGCGCGTCGCCGCCCCCGGAGCGGAGGCGAACGGCCTCGGAGCGGGCCGGCTCGGAGTCGGGCGGCTCGGGATGCACCAGGTCGGCGCGGGCCGGCGTCGGATCGAGCGGGCCGGAATCGGGCGCGGGGGCGTTGGCCAGGGCCGCGACGAGCCGGTCGGTGACGTCCGTGGGCATCTCGGGGGCGGGGCCGGCCCAGGCGGCGGCCAGGTCGGCCCGGACGCTTGCCAGGGCCGGGGCCAGCAGCGCGTACGCCTCCGCCCAGGCCGCGTCCTCGTCGACCAGCCGGGCGACGCGCGCCTCGTCCGGGGTGCCGTCCAGCGCCCCGCCGACGTAGTCGGCGAGCAGGTCGTGGTCGACCTCTCCGAACCCCCCGGCCGTCACGCGTCCTCCTGGTGGGCATCCCGCCGGGACCGTCCCGACCCCGATCGGACGCCCTCGGGCGGTCGCGGGTTCCCTCCGGTGACGGCCGGCACGTTGGGGCCCGCCGCCGGGGCGGGCTGCGGCGACTCCTGCCGCTGCGGGGCGGGGCCTGGCGGCTCGGACGGCTGCGGGGCGGGCCGGGGGCGCAGGTGCCCGAGCTGCGTCGCGAGGCGGGCCCGGCCCCGGGCGCACCGGCTCTTGACCGTGCCCTCGGCGACGCCGAGGATCCGGGCCACCTCGGCCACCGGGTAGCCCTGCACGTCCACCAGGATCAGCGCCGATCGTTGCTCGGCCGGCAGCCCGGCGAGCGCCTGGCGGACCACCAGCGCCGTGTCGTGGTCGTGAACGGGAGCCGCCGGCTCGACGCCGCCCGTGGCGGAGTCGGAGTCGCCGTCCCGGACGCCGTCCGGCAGCGGGACCGTGGGATGCGCCTGCCGGCGCCGGATCCGGTCCAGGCAGGCGTTCACGACGATCCGGTGCAGCCAGGTGGTGACCGCCGAGTCGCCCCGGAACCGGCCGGCGGCGCGGTGGGCGGACAGCAGCGCGTCCTGGAGGGCGTCGGCGGCCTCCTCGCGGTCGCCGAGCGTCCGCAGCGCCACCGCCCAGAGGCGGTCGCGGTGCCGGTGGAACAGCTCGGCGAAGGCGTCCCGGTCGCCCGCCACGTGGGCGTGCAGGAGTTCCAGGTCCGTCGGCCCGGCCGGCGGCACCGACGACGCGACCGGTGGGCCGCTCGCTCCGCCCACCGGTCCACCGCTCGTCCGCTCCCCGCGTACGCCCATCACCACGTCCGGCGGGTGCGGTGCCCTGGGCGCGGCGGCCGGCTCACGATCCCTGGACCGTGATCTCCTGGACGCCGAGCTTGTAGCCGCCGTCGCTCGGCGGCAGCTCGGTGATCCAGAGCAGCAGGTAGCGGTACTTCTTGTCGCCGTCGAAGCCGTTGAAGGTCATCTTGGTGCCGTCGTGCTCCTCGAACGGCTGCCCGATCGGCTTCCCCTTGTATTCGGCGTAGAGCTGGCCGTCGCCCGTCGACGACGAGGGCGGGTTGGATGCTCCGGTGAGCAGTTGCGCGGAGGCGCCCCGGGCGGAGAGCAGCACCTGCACCGACTTGACGGTGTGCTCGCCGCCGAGGTCGATCCAGACCCCCATGCCCTTCTTCAGGTTGCCGAAGTTGGCGCGCCCGCGGTAGGTCTGGGTCTCCCAGCCCTTGTCCTCGTCGCCGTCGAACACCCGGTCTGCGTTCCGGAGTTCCTGCCGGTCGCCCTCCGGGTCGATGATCCGGGCACCGCTGATCTTCAGCTCCCGCACCGTGGTGGCGGCCGGGGTGGCGTCGCCGCCGGGCGCGTTCGACGAGGGCGCGGCCACCGGGGTCTGTGGGCTCCCGTCGCCCCCGCCCAGCACGCTGATGCCGATCAGCAGGCCCACCAGGGCGACCGCCAGCAGGCCGGCGATGCCGATGGCGACCTTGCGACCGCCGGCTGCGGCCAGCGGGGACGGCTCGTCGGCGGTGTCGGCGGCGAAGCGCAGCGGGCCGGTGCTGTCCAGGAACTGCTCGTCGGCCGGCACGTCCAGGCGGGCCAGCTCGGCGGCGAGCACGTCCGACGAGGGCGGCGCGATCTCGGCGTCGAGCAGGTCCATGGTGAGGTCGTCGAGGTACGCCGGCACGCCCGCCCGGACCTGCCGGGGCGCGGCGATCGCGCCGGCGGCGTCGCGGACGGCGTCGGGGATGGCGGCCCGGCCGTGGCCGGCGGTGGCGCCGCGCAGCGGGGCCTCGGCGTGCGGCCAGTGCCCGGTCAGGGCGAAGTAGAGGATCCCGCCGATCGCGCGAACGTCGCTCTGCTGGCTGTCGTCGCCGTCGGTACGCGCGTCGGCCAGCACCACCCGGCCGTCGTCACTGATCATCACCGTGCCGGGGTGGACGTTGCCGTGCACCATGCCGGTGGCGTGCACGGCGGCGAGGGCGCTCGCGACGGCGTTGCCGATGGTGGTGGCCCGGGCCGGGTCCAGCGGGCCGTCGGCGACCAGCTCACGCAGGGACCGCCCGTCGACCCACTCGCGCACCACGTACGCCCGCTCGGCCTCGTCGATCGCGTCGTAGACGCCGACCAGGTTGGGGTGGATGACCCGGCTCGCCGCGACGGCGCCCTGGAGCATCTCGGTGGCGGAGTCGCCACCCGGGTAGCGCAGCACGACCGCGACGGGACGGCGCAGGATGACGTCGACGCCCCGCCAGACCAGCCGACCCGCGCTGTCGTTGTTGATGTGCTCGACCAGCTCGTAACGCTCGGCGAGGATCTCACCGGCCGTGGGAGCACCGAAGGTCATGACCTGCGGAGCGCTCTCCTCCGTCTCCTGACCCTCGCCGACCTGGGTCACCCGTCCTCCCTCGGTGATCGTGTCGATCGATGGACCCGCGCTGCTGGGCATGTGGCTTCCCGCTCTGCCTTCGAAGGAACCGGCCGACCGGCGTCGACGCGGAGCGTCGGCGCCTGCCGTACCCGTCGAGAGCGACCTTACCCGGGTTGGCGGTCTCCCCGACATGTCATCTTCGCGCCGCTCCCGGGTCGGGCTGCCGGCCGGCGATCAACTTGTCCGGTTGCGACCGTTGTCAGCCACGTTGCTGGCACATGTACTAACCAATCTAGACGTTGACCGCAAGTGTTCGCCGGAGGGGCTGACCTGTGTGGCGGCGACGCCGACGCCCCCGGGTTCCCTCCGACCGTGCCGCCATGCTCAGCCGTACGGCTGGTTATCCACAGGCCCTTCCGGCGGCTGAGCGGTGACTCGCGGAGTTATCCACAGGCGCATCCCCAGGCTGGTGATCCTCGTTCACAGAGCGTGCAGACCATCCGCGGGTCGTCGGCCCGCACCCGAGCGCGGCGCGTCAGCGGCCCAGCCGGCGGCGGACCATGCCGACGACCTCGGTGATCTCACCGATCCGCAGCGCCATCGCGAGCCCGAGGTAGGTCCCGCCGATCACCGCGCCGCCGACCACGAGCTGGATGATCGCCTCCAGGCGGGTCGGCGTGTCGTCGCCGGGCAGCAGGGCGACCACCAGTAGACCGGCCAGTGCCGCGCCGAGCGCGGCGACCGCGACCCGGCCGAGAGTGCGCATGATCCCGCCGAGCCCGATCCGGCCGACCCGGGGACGGAGCAGCCAGGCGGAGGCGATCGCGGCGGCCAGGTAGGAGACGGCGTTGCCGATCATCATTCCGGCGGCCGCGAAGTGGGCGGCGAAGGCGGCGAAGAGGACGATCTGGACGCCGATCCGAAGCGCCACCACCGGGATGTTGATCAGCGCCGGGGTCCGGGTGTCGGGGAGCGCGTAGAAGGCGAAGGTGAACAGTTGGCTGACCGCGAACGGCACCAGCGCGAGCGCGGCCACCAGCAACACCACCGAGGTGTCGGCCGCGTTGTCGTCGCTGAACGCGCCGTAGCGGAACAGCACCACCGACAGCGGCGTGGCGAGCACGGCGTAGCAGACGGCGATCGGGGCCAGCACCGCCGAGACGGTCCGGGTGCCCCGGGACAGGTCGGCGGCGAGGTCCGCGTAGCGGCCGTCGGCGGCGGCCGCGCTCATCCGGGGCATCAGCGCCGTGATGATCGAGACGGCGATGATGCCGTGCGCCATCATCAACAGCAGGAAGACGTTGTTGTAGATCAGCGCGCCGGCGTCGCCGTCGCCCGCCCGGTTCAGCAGGTTGAACAGCACGATCAGGCCGACCTGGCTGACCGCGACGTAGCAGAACATCCACCCGCCCAGGCGGCCCAGCTCGGCCAGCCCCAGGGCGCGGAAGTCGAAGCGCAGCTTCCACCGGAAGCCGACCTCGCGCAGCGCCGGCAGCAGGCCGGCGGCCTGGATGGCCACGCCGAGCAGCGTGCCGCCGCTGATCAGCACGATCCGCCCGGGGGTCATCTGCTCCGGCCGGATGATGTCCGCGCCGAAGATCGCGATGTAGAGCCCGGCGGTACCGATCACCACCAGGTTGTTCAGGATCGGCGCCCACATCGGCGCGGCGAAGTGCCCCCGGGTGTTGAGCACCGCGCTGATCAGCGCACTGAGGCCGGTGAAGAAGATCATCGGCAGCATCAGGTACGACAGGTTGGTGACCAGGTCCTGGTAGTCGCCGCCGCGGTTGTCGCTGGTGTACAGCTCGGTCAGCCAGGAGGCGGCGAGCACCGCGAGCAGCGCGGCCCCGGCCAGAGTGACCACCGCGAGGGTGAGCAGCCGCTGGGCGTACGCCTGACCGCCGTCCGCGTCCGCCTTGCGCCGGCGTACCAGCACGGGGATCAGGACGCTGGTGAGGATGCCGCCGAGCAGGAACTCGTAGACCATCCCGGGCAGGATCTGCGCGGTGGTGTACGCGTCACCGACCAGCGCGCCGCCCAGCGCGGCGGTCAGCACCAGGGTGCGCAGGAAGCCCGTACCCCGGCTGACGAGGCTGCCGATCGCCATCACCGCGCTGTTGGTCGCGGCGCTGGCCTCGGCCACCTGCTCCTGCGGCGGCGCGGTCGACTCCATGGCCGGCTGGTTGAGCGGCTCGGCGGAGATGAACGTGGCGCCGTCCGACGGCCGGCCGGGCGCGGCGCCGCCCTGGGCGGCGTTCGCGCTGCGGTAGAGACCGCCGCTCATCTTGTCGCCTCCAAGGCAGAGGGGGTACGTCCGAGCCGGGCACGGGCCCGCACGTCACAGACGATAGTCAACAGTCGCCCGATACCCGCGCCCGGCGGACCGCATCCCCGCCGGGACCGATAGTCTGGCGCTCCCATGTCCGAAGCCTCCGCTCCCCACGCCGCCGACCGCCGCGAACTCACCGCCGCGCAGCGCAACGCCGTCGCCGAACTGCTCCGGGTCTCCCCGGTTGCCGACGAGCTGGGCCGCCGGTTCGCGCGGGCCGGCCACGAGTTGCACCTGGTGGGCGGTTCGGTCCGCGACGCCCTGCTCGGCCGCCTCGGCGACGACCTCGACTTCTGCACCGACGCGCACCCGGACGAGACCCTGCGCATCGTGCGCGGCTGGGCCGAGTCGGTCTGGGAGACCGGCCGGGAGTTCGGCACCATCGGGTGCCAGCGCGACGGGCTGCGGCTGGAGATCACCACCTTCCGGGCCGAGGCGTACGACCAGGTCAGCCGTAACCCGATCGTGGAGTACGGCACTGACCTCGCCGAGGACCTGCGGCGGCGCGACTTCACCATCAACGCGATGGCGGTCAGCCTGCCCGAGCACCGCTTCACCGACCCGCACGGCGGGCTGGACGACCTCGCCGCCAAGGTGATCCGCACTCCGGGCACGCCCGGGGAGTCCTTCGGCGACGACCCGCTGCGGATGCTGCGCGCGGCCCGGTTCGCCGCCCAACTGCGCTTCGCGGTGCACCCCGACGTCCACGCGGCGATGACCCTGATGGCCGCCGACCTGGACCGGATCACCGCCGAGCGGATCCGCGACGAGTTCACCAAGCTGCTCTGCGGCGCAGACCCGATCACCGGGCTGCGGCTGCTGGTCGACACCGGGCTCGCCGAGCGCTTCCTGCCCGAGCTGACCGGGCTGAAGCTCACGATCGACGAGCACGCCCAGCACAAGGACGTCTACGAGCACACCCTCACGGTGGTGAGCAACGCCGTCTCGTACGAGACCGAGGGGCCGGACTTCATCCTGCGGATGGCCGCGCTGATGCACGACGTCGGCAAGCCGGCGACCAAGGCGGTGGGCCCGGACGGCCGGGTCAGCTTCCACCACCACGAGGTGGTCGGGGCCCGGCTGACGAAGGCCCGGATGAAGGCGCTGCGCTACCCCAAGGAGATCACCTCCAAGGTCACCGCGCTGGTCGCGCTGCACCTACGGTTCTACGGCTACGGCCGGGGCGAGTGGACCGACTCGGCGGTGCGCCGCTACGTCGCCGACGCCGGCGACCTGCTGCCGCGCCTGCACAAGCTGACCCGGTCGGACTGCACCACCCGCAACCGGCGCAAGGCCGCCCAGCTCGCCGCGGACTACGACGCGCTGGAGGAGCGGATCGCCCGGATCGCCGCCGAGGAGGACCTGGCGAGGGTTCGGCCCGACCTGGACGGCAACGCGATCATGGAGCTGCTGGGCGTGCCGCCGGGGCCGGTCGTCGGGCGGGCCTGGAAACACCTCAAGGAGCAGCGCCTGGAGCGCGGCCCGCTGGACCGCGACGAGGCCGAGGCGGAGCTGCTGCGCTGGGCCCGCGACGAGGGCATCGTCGAGTAGTCGGCCACCCGACCAGGGCGCCGCCCCCGGGCCGGGGACGGCGCCCTGTCGCGGCAGCGGCCACACCGCTGCCCCGGTGACGTCAGCGGGTCTCGACCGCCGTGGCGTCGACCGACGGCTTGCCGTTGCCGGGAACGGACGACGCCGAGCCGAGCTTCGCCAGCAGGCCGGCCAGGTCGATCCCGGTCAGGTCGCTGCCGAGCTGGAGCCCCTGGGCCACGTTGCCCGCCACCGACTTCGTCAGCGACGAGGCGCCGTCGGTGGAGATGACGGTCATCTTGTCGATCGCGCCGATCGGGGCGCTGGCCGCCTCGACCACCTGCGGCAGCACCTTGACCAGCAGGTCCAGCACGGCGGCCTCGCCGTACGCCGCGAACGCCTCGGCCTTGCGTGCCATGGCGTCGGCCTCGGCCTGGCCCTTGGCCAGGATGGCCGCGGCCTCGGCCTGGCCCTCCCGCTCGACCGCCTCGGCGATGGCGGAGCGGCGGCGCTGCTCGGCCTCGCCCTCCTTGGCGCCCTCGATCGCGTTGGCCTCGGCCAGCGCGGCCCGGCGGGCCCGCTCGCCCTCACCGGTGAGCCGGGCCTGCTCGGCGGCGGCCTGCGCGGCGGCGATGACGGCCTGCCGCTGCGCGTCGGCGTTCAGCACGGCCGCGTTGCGGGCCGCCTCGGCCTCCTGCTCCACCTTGTACCGGGCCGCGTCCGCCGGCTTGCGCACCTCGGTGTCGAGCTGGCGCTGCTTGAGCTCGGCGTTGCGCTCGGCGACCTTCTGCTGCTCGGAGAGGATCGCCTGGTCCCGCTCGGCCTGGGCGAGCGGCCCGGCCGCGGCGGACTTGGCCTTGGCCGCGTCGATCTCCGCCTGGATAGCGGCCTGCTTGAGTGACAGGTTCCGGTTGGCCTCGGCGATGGCCTCCTCGGCGAGCAGCCGCTCCTGCTCGGCCTGCTGGCGGGCGCGCGCCTCGGCGATCGCCGCGTCCTTGAGCACCCGGGCCGCCTCCGGCCGGCCCAGGTCCTGCAGGTAGGAACCCTCGGCCAGGATGTCCTGGAGCTGGAAGGTGTCCAGCACCAGGCCCTGGTTGGTCATCGAGTGCTCGGCCTCCTCGGCGACCGCGCTGGCGAACGCCGCCCGGTCCCGGATGACCTCCTCGACGGTGAGCCGGCCGACGATCGAGCGCAGCGCGCCGGCGAGCACCTCCCGCGTGAAGTCCTCGATCTCGTCCTGCTGGTGCAGGAATCGCTGGGCGGCGGCGCGGATGGCGTCCTCGGTGCCGCCGACCTTGACGATCGCGACGCCGTGCAGGTCGGCGCGGATGCCCTGCTTGCTGACCGCGCCCTTGATGCCGACGTCGATGCGCCGGCTGGACAGGTCGAGCGACTGGAGCTTCTGCACCACCGGCAGGACGAAGACGGACGCGCCGAGCACGACCTTCTGCCCGGACATGTCGGTGGACCGGCCGCCGTCGGCGGTCTGCGTGGTGCGGCCCTTGCGGCCGGTGACGATGAAGGCCTCGTTCGGTCCGGCGACCTTGATCCGGGAGAGGACGAAGAGCACGAGCACGATGACGAGGAGGACCGCGCCGCCGATGGCGATGAGAAGGGGCATGTGACCGTCCTGATCTGCTATGAGGGGGTTCAGTAGGTTTCGACGTGCACGCTGGTCTCGCTGAGCGCCTCGACCACGAAGATCTGGGCGCCGACCGGGATCGGTCGGTCGGCCCGGGCGTTGAGCTTGACCGGCTGGCCGGCCACCCGGACCCGGACCTCGCCGTAGCCGTCTGCGGGCACCGGGGTGACCACCAGGCCGAGCGCGCCGACCAGGTGGTGGCGGGTGGGGGTGGGGTCGGTGCGCATGTCGCGGGCCGCCCGGCTCAGCCGGGACGCCGCCCACGCGGTGGGCACGGCGGCGACGAGGCCGCCGGCCAGCGCCACCGCGATCATCCCGGGGGTACGCCCGCCGAGCAGCTCGTTGGCGATCGCGGCGCCGAAGCCGAGCGCCCCGGTGAACCCGGCGACCGCCTCGACCGACACGGGACCGTCGAAGTCCGGGTTGCCGAAGTGCAGCAGCTCGGTGCCGAGCAGGGCGAGCGCCAGCACCGCGACGCCCGCTCCGCCGATGATGAGGAAGATCAGTGTCCCCGTGGCCACGACCCGCACCGTACCGATCTGGCGCAACGTGCCGCCGAACTCGCCGGACACGAATCTAGCTGTTGACAAGATTCCGGCGAGCAGCCAATCTTGACATTGACAAGACGGAGGTGCCCATGTCCTCGGCAACCCTGACCACCGCCGGCATCCTGCTGATCACCGTCGTCACGGTGGCGTACGGCGGGCTGACCCTGCTCATGCACCTGACCCGGCGCAAGGCCGGCTACCTCGACAACCCGGTCCGCCGGGGCCTGTGGACCGCCGGCCACGCGCACGCCGGGGTGCTGGTCCTCTTCGCGCTGGCCGTGCTGCCCTACGCCGACCAGGCCGACGCGTCCGACGGCACCCGCGCGCTCATCCGCACCCTGCTCGTGGCGGCGCCGATCCTGATGCCACTCGGCTTCTTCCTCTCGGTGGCCCGGCCGCAGGACACCAGGCCCAACAAGCTGATCTGGCTGACGGTCGCGGGCGGCGCCAGCCTCAGCGCCGGTGCCTTGCTGCTCGGCTTCACCCTGCTTTGAGCCGTCCGGGGCGGGATGCCGGCGGCCACCCGACGGCGTCGCCGGGGCGCACCAGCCAGGCCGGGCGCGACCGGGACAATGGGGAGATGCGCTGGACCGTGCTCGACTCCCCGATCGGCGAGTTCTCCGTCGCCACCGACGGGACACACGTGTGCCGGGCCCACTTCGGCCGGGTCGGCACGGCCGACGAGGAGCCGGGCGACGAGACGGCCCGGCAGGCCGTGACGGAGCTGCGGGCGTACTTCGCCGGCGAGCTGACCGAGTTCGCGGTGCCGCTGGCGGTGCCGGGCGGTTCCGACTTCGAGCGTGGCGTCTGGCGGGAGATGACCCGCATCCCGTACGGGGAGACGCTCACCTACGGCGAGGTGGCCCGGCGGCTCGGCGACCAGGGCGCCGCCCGCGCGGTCGGGGTGGCCTGCAACCGCAACCCGATCCCGGTGCTCGTGCCGTGCCACCGGATCGTCGGGGCGGGCGGCAAGCTGGTCGGCTTCGGCGGCGGCCTGGACCGCAAGGTGAAGCTGCTCGAACTGGAGGCCGGGGTCGCCCTGCAACGCGCCTGGTCCTGACGCTGGGCCGCCGTGCGACGGGCCGGTCCTGATGCGGGTCGCTGTGCGACGCGCCTGGTCCGGATCTGGGGCCAAGCCGCCCCGCCGGCCCCCGGCGACGTCAGCCCGGGGCGGGCAGGCAGCCGCCGTCGGCGATGCGGGTGCCGATCTCCACGGCGACGTCGCCCGCCCGGACGCTGCCGAAGACGCACGCCCGGCCGGTCCACCCCGCGAAGAGCAGGCCGTCACCGGGGCCGAGGTCGAGCCGGCCCGGCGGCCGGACGGTGACGTCGGTCAGCCCGGTCGCGGCGACGGCCCGCCGGACGGATTCCTCCCCGGGGTCGTCCCGCCCACCAGCGGCCAGGAGGTTGAGGCTCCGCATGACTTCCGCCGCGCAGGCTCGGGCACCGCTGGCCGCCTCCGCATCGAGCGTGCCGCGCTGCCGGAAGGCGTCATTGGCCGCCTGCTGACGGCGGAACTCCTCCTCGCGCCGCTGCTCGTCGGTCAGCGGCTGGCCGCTGCCCGGTCGGCTCGGCGTGGCGGTCGGGGCACCGCCGGCCGCCCGGGTGATCTCTCCTG
The DNA here is from genome assembly GCF_040639595.1 of Micromonospora sp. NPDC023814. Taxonomy (NCBI): domain Bacteria; kingdom Bacillati; phylum Actinomycetota; class Actinomycetes; order Micromonosporales; family Micromonosporaceae; genus Micromonospora; species Micromonospora sp. NPDC023814. The sequence continues at coordinate 68,608 of NZ_JBFAAF010000026.1, read as the reverse complement.
GGCGCGCGACGGGGGCTTTCGCGCGGACGCAGCGGGCCTCGGTGACCGTCGCGGAGGTGGCCGGCAGGGCCGGTGTGATGCTGTCGTTCGGTGCGGAGGCGGGACCGGTGCCTGGACCGGTGCCCGGAGCCGCGCAGCCGGCGAGGACCGGAAGAAGCACGGTGCCGGCGACCGCGCCGATCGCCCATCGTGCCGCTCGGCGGCGGCCGGGGCGTGGGACGGACGTCACGGCGGTCAGCCTAACCGCGCGTCGCCGATTGCTCGACCCCGTGCGACGCCGGTGGTGTCGCGCGTACGGCGGTGGGAGAGCCGGACGCGGCGAAGGCCGGGTCCGTGCGGACCCGGCCTTCGGCGGTGCTGGTGGTCGGCGCGTCAGCGCTCGACCTCACCGGCGATGAACGCCTCGACGGCGGCGTGCGCGTCGTGGTCGGCGTACTGCACCGGCGGGGACTTCATGAAGTACGACGAGGCCGACAGGATCGGGCCGCCGATCTTCCGGTCGAGCGCGATCTTCGCGGCGCGGACGGCGTCGATGATGACGCCGGCCGAGTTCGGCGAGTCCCACACCTCGAGCTTGAGCTCGGCGTTGAGCGGGGTGTCGCCGAAGGAGCGACCCTCCAGGCGGATGTACGCCCACTTGCGGTCGTCGAGCCACGGCACGTGGTCCGACGGGCCGATGTGCACGTCGCTCTTGCTCATCTCGTGCGGGATCTGGGACGTGACCGACTGGGTCTTCGAGATCTTCTTCGAGACCAGCCGGTTGCGCTCCAGCATGTTCATGAAGTCCATGTTGCCGCCGAAGTTGAGCTGGTACGTGCGCAGCAGCTCGACCCCGCGGTCCTCGAAGAGCTTCGCCAGCGCGCGGTGCACGATGGTGGCGCCGACCTGGCTCTTGATGTCGTCACCGACGATCGGCAGGCCCGCGTCCTCGAACTTCTTCGCCCACTCGGGGTCGGAGGCGATGAAGACCGGCAGGGCGTTCACGAACGCGCAGCCGGCGTCGATCGCGGCCTGTGCGTAGAACTTGTCGGCCTGCTCGGAGCCGACCGGCAGGTAGGAGACGACGACGTCGACCTGCGCGTCGCGCAGCGCCTGCGCCACGTCGACCGGCTCGGCGTCGGACTCCTCGACGATCTCGCGGTAGTACTGGCCCAGACCGTCGAAGGTCGGGCCGCGCTGCACGCTGACGCCGGTCGGCGGCACGTCGCAGAGCTTGATGGTGTTGTTCTCGCTGGCGACGATCGCCTCGGCGAGGTCCATGCCCACCTTCTTGGCGTCCACGTCGAACGCCGCGACGAACTGCACGTCCGAGACGTGGTAGTCGCCGAAGGTGACGTGCATGAGACCCGGGACGCGGTCGTTCGGGTCGGCGTTCCGGTAGTACTCCACGCCCTGCACGAGGGACGAGGCGCAGTTACCCACACCGACGATGGCGACGCGGACGGAGCCCATAGCGTCTGCCTCCTTCTTCTTCATCACGGCCGCTCTTTCCTGGACTCTCCAGGCGGAGGCGGGCTGTTGTCTTCTCGTCGGCCGCCGGCCGTCCCGGTTCCCGGGACCGTCGGGGCACGGCCGGAGCGCTCGTTGGCGATGAGCTCCTCCAGCCAGCGGACCTCGCGCTCACAGGCGTCCAAGCCATGGCGCTGCAGTTCCAGCGTGTACGCGTCGAGGCGCTCGGCCGCCCGGCCGAGCACGTCGCGAAGCCCCTCGCGACGCTCCTCGATCTTTCGCCGGCGACCCTCCAGGATGCGGAGTCGGGTCGCCTGGTCGGTCCGGGCGAAGAACGCGAAGTGCACGCCGAAGCCCGTGTCGTCGTACGTCTCGGGCCCGGCCTGTGCGATCAGTTGGGCGAAGCGTTCCTTGCCCTCCGCGGTGATTTTGTAGACCACCCGACCTCGTCGGCTGGTCAGCGCGGGAACCTCCTCGGCGGTGGCGGGTGTCTCGGCGGCCTCGGTGATCCACCCCGCCGCCTGCAACCGACGCAGGGTCGGGTAGAGCGAGCCGTAGCTGATCGCCGCCCGGATCGCTCCGAGCTTGGCGGTCAGCTCCTTGCGCAGCTCGTAGCCGTGCATCGGAGACTCCTGCAGGAGGCCGAGGATGGCGAACTCGAGCACGGGCCATCCTCTCTGTACCCTCTACGCGGAGTGGTAACCGCCGCGATGTATCGGACCGATACATCGCACGCTAGCGGATCACCGTGATCAGGGCAAACCCCCGTTTCCGCGGTTCTGTGGTCACGCATCGTCACCGTGGTCGCCCCGTCCGGCGAGACCGCGTACCCTCTTCCGCATGCGTACGCAGCGCCAGGTGGTGGACTACTCGCTCCGGAAGCGAGCGGTGCTGCGTGAGCTCCTCGCCGGTCGGGTCGGCACGTACGACGTCTGCGACGCGTCGCCGTACCTGAAGAACGCCGCCCGCTACCACGGCGAACCGACGGACGAGCGGTGCCCGATCTGCCGGAGCGAGAACCTGACGCGCGTCCACTACATTTACGGCGACGAACTCAAGCAGTCCGCCGGCCAGGCCCGGACGCTGGCCGAGTTGCCCGTGCTGGCGATGACGCTGCGTGAGTTCCAGGTCTTCGTGGTGGAGGTGTGCCTCGGCTGTGACTGGAACCATCTCGTCGAGCAGTACCTGCTCGGCCGGGACGGGCTGGCCGGGGACCCGGAGGGCGGGCCGGAGCAGGACGCGGTGGGCGGCGCGGCCGCCTCGGGCACCGGTGCGGTCGGTCGACGGAGGCGAGAGGCGCAACGGTGATCCTGGCTCGATCGGCCGACCCCGGCCAGCACGCGCGCGCCCGGGGTGACCGACGGCTCGTTGGTCTGATTGGCCCGATTGATTCACAACTGACACCGGTCGACCGGCACGCTTGTGCCACACCGGCGGGTGTCCCATCTCACGGCAAACCGGTGGCGGCGCGGTCGTGCCCCACCGCGACGGCAGGGTGTGAGGAATGAACTCGTACGGCGATCCCAGTTCCCCGCGCGGGCGGGCCCATATTCCGGGCCGGCACGGCGACCCCGGCGGTGACGCCCGCGGGGGCGGTTGGTCGGCTGCGCAGGAGGGTACGGCACCGGCCGGTCGCGCCTCGGTCGCGCCCCGGAGTGCCGCCGGTGGGCGGGCCTCGGTCGGCGGCTCGGCGGCCGTGCCGCCGCGCGGTCCGGCCGCCGGCTCGGCTTCGGTGGGCTCCGCCTCCGCCGGTCGTGCCGGCGCCGGCCGGGCCTCCGTCCCGGTCTCCCCGGCGCCGGCCGCGGGCCGGGCGGGAGCGGGCCGCGCATCGGTGCCGGTCTCCCCGGCGGCCGGCGGATCGGCCGGCCGCGCCACGGTCGGTGCCGCCTCGGCCGGGCGGGCCAGCGTCGGCTCGGCGGCCGTCGGCGGCGTCGCGGGCCGGGCGTCGGCGCGGGCGAGCGTCTCGCCGGGCTCGGGTGGCCCGGGTGGCCCCGGGGGGCCGACCGGCCCCGGCCGCGGCGGTCGCGGCTCGGGCGACCCGGCCAAGGCGGCGCGGGCGAAGAAGCGCAAGCGGATGAACATGCTGATCGCCGCGTTCGCGGTCTTCATCATGCTCGCCGGCCTCGGCGTGGTCGGCTTCACCTACTACTCGACCAGCGTCGTGCTTCCCGAGGACACCACGCCGCCGCAGGCGACCACCCTTTACGCGTTCGACAACAAGACGCCCATCGCCAAGGTCGGCACGCAGAACCGGACCCTGGTTACCATCGACCAGATCCCGAAGCACGTGCAGGACGCGGTCGCCGCGGCCGAGGACCGGAACTTCTACGAGCACTCCGGTGTGGACTACAAGGGCATCGCCCGCGCCGCGTGGAACAACCTCACCGGCGGCGACAAGCAGGGTGCCTCGACCATCACCCAGCAGTACGCCCGCAACGCCTACGACAACCTGAAGGACGACACCTACGCCCGGAAGGTGAAGGAGGCGATCCTCGCCTCGAAGCTGAACGACCAGAAGAGCAAGCCCGAGATCATGCAGCACTACCTGAACATCATCTACTTCGGGCGGGGCGCGCACGGCATCGAGGCGGCGGCGCAGACCTACTTCGGCAAGCCGGCGAAGAGCCTCAGTGTCGCCGAGGGCGCGGTCCTCGCCGCGCTGATCAAGCAGCCGGAGGCCGGCGCGGGCCACAAGGGCTACGACCCGGCGGTCAACCCCGCCGAGGCCAAGTCCCGGTGGGACTACGTGATCAGCGGCATGGTCGAGAAGGGCTGGCTGAACGCCCCGGGCAAGCCGGCGGCGCCGACCGAGTACCCGACGGTGAAGAAGCCGAACCAGGGCGGCGCCGGCCTCGACTACGGCGTCGACACCCCGTACGGCAACGTGATCAACTACGTCAAGCAGGAGATGCGGGACCAGGGCCTCTGCGTCGACGACGAGTCCCAGGTCACCGAGCAGAAGAAGCTCTGCTCGCAAGCGCTGATGTCCGGCGGCTACCGGATCCGCACCACCATCGACACGAAGATCCAGAAGGCGGCGGTCGAGACGGCCCAGCGCAAGACCAAGGGCTCTGAGCTCGCCGGCCAGCCGAAGAACCTGATGGCGGCGGTGGTGGCCATCAACCCGGACAACGGCCGGGTGCTCGCCTACTACGGCGGCGACAACGGCACCGGCACCGACTACGCCGGCAAGAACACCGACGCCAATGGGAACGTCACCGGCGGTCACTCGCCGGGCTCCAGTTTCAAGATCTACACGCTGGCTGCGGCACTCCGGGCGCAGAAGGCTCTGGAGTCGCGCTGGAAGGGCCGGGCGTTCACCCCGGAGGGCACCGAGTTCAAGGTCAGTAACGCGGGCGTCGACAACCCGAAGTGCGGCGACTCCTGCACCCTGAAGGAATCCACGCTGAAGTCGCTCAACGTGCCCTTCTACCACGTGACCCAGGAGATCGGTCCGGACAAGGTCATCAAGATGGCCGCCGACGCCGGCGTCACCACCATGTGGCGGACGGACACCAACCCGGCGAAGGCGTACGACCTGACCAAGACCGATCCGAAGAAGATCGCGCCGAGCCCGTTCTTCCACGTGGTCGGCTACGGCCAGTACCCGGTCACCGTCCTCGACCACGCCAACGGCGTCGCCACCTTCGCCAACGAGGGGGTCTACAACAAGGCCCACTTCCTCTACTCGGTGGAGGAGCGGGACGAGATAACCGGTAAGTGGAAGAAGGTCGGCGGGGAGAAGCTCTCCCCGAAGCCGCGCATCGAGAAGGACGTCGTGGCCGACGTGACCTCGGTGCTGGAGCAGTACCCGGCGCAGGTCAACCACCGGCTGGAGGAGGGCCGCAAGGCGGCCTCCAAGACCGGCACCTGGGAGCAGAAGCCGGACAGCCCGGAGAACGGCGACGCCTGGATGATCGGTTACACGCCACAGATCGCCACCGCAGTCTGGGTCGGCAACCTGCAGAACCGACTGCCGCTCAAGCTGAAGGACGGCCGTCGGGTCAGTGGTTCGAACCTCCCGGGTGACATCTGGGAGCGGTTCATGGAAGAGGCGCACAAGACCTCAGACAACTATCGGGAGAAGAAGGACTTCCCGCCTGCGGCGAACATCGGCGACCCCAACTCCGGCAACGGCGAGGCGCCCCCGCCGTCCCCGCCCCCGACCCCGCCGAACTGCCCGAACCCGTTGAACCCGTTCTGCCCGCCGGACGGCAACAACGGCGGTGGCAACAACGGCGGCGGCAACCCGGGCGGTCCCACCAGTCCCACCGACCCGACTGACCCGCGGCCGGGTGGCGGGGGCGGCGGTGACGGGCTGCTCCCGAGCCTCACACCCCGACCCGACGACGATTGAGCCACGAACGCCGCCGGCGGCCGGACGACCTGTCCGGCCGCCGGCGGCGTTTCCGCGTACCGACGTGTCGGGTGCTGAAGGGGACGCGGTGGCCGGTCGTACGGCAGGATGCACCCTCATGAGCACGCAGCCGACGCGAGGCATCGACGACGCCGGTGCCGCCGACCACCCGTCCCGGTCCGACGGCTTCGTCCGGGGCGTCTCCGGCGTCATCGGCGGCCCGCTGGGCGACCACGCCGTCGCGCTCGACCGGCCCGCCGGGCGGGAGAGCCGGTTCTGGACGGCGGCCAGGATCGTCCTGGCCCTGGTCTGCCTGACCCTGGCGCTGCACTGGGTGCAGAAGTCGCCCTGCCAGGACGGCGCGTGGCAGAACAACGTGCAGTACACCCGGTTCTGCTACACCGACGTGCTGGCGCTCTACTACGCCGAGCGGCTCAACGAGGGCGCGGTCCCCTACCGGGACCACCCCGTCGAGTACCCGGTGCTCACCGGCTACTTCATGGGCGCGCTCGGCCTGCCCGTGCACGCCCTCGGCGAGAACGACCCGGGGATCAACCAGGGCCAGTGGTTCTACAACCTGAATGCGCTGGTGCTCGGCGCGCTGGCGGTCGCCACGGTGGCGGTGATCCTCGCCCTGCGCCGCCGACGACCCTGGGACGCCGCGCTCTTCGCGCTCGCCCCCGCGCTGATGGTCACCGCCACGGTCAACTGGGACCTGCTCGCCATCGGGCTGGCCGCGTTCGGCCTGTTCGCCTGGGCCCGCAGCCGGCCCCTGCTCGCCGGCGTCCTGCTCGGCCTCGCCGGGGCGGCCAAGATGTGGCCGCTGTTCGTCCTCGGCCCGATCCTGGTGCTGGCGCTGCGCGCCGGGCGGCTCCGTGCCGCCCTCACCGCCGTCGGCGCGGCCCTGGTGTCCCTGGTCGCCGTGAACCTGCCGGTCGCCGTCCCGTACCGGGAGAACTGGGACCGGTTCTTCGAGCTGAACTCGACCCGGCCGATCGACTGGGGCACCCTCTGGTACATCGGGCGCTACCTGGACGGAAAGGTCGGCAGCGCCAACCCCGCCGACCTCGGGCCCTTCGAGTGGCTGAACGTCAACATCCCGGCGCTGAACGCCCTGTCGTACGCCCTCTTCGGGCTGGCCTGCCTCGGGGTGGCCGCGCTGGGGCTGCTGGCGCCGCGCCGCCCGCGGCTCGCCCAGCTCGCGTTCCTGGTGGTCGCCGCGTTCCTGATCTTCAGCAAGGTGTGGTCGCAGCAGTTCGTGCTCTGGCTGCTGCCGCTGGTGGTGCTGGCCCGCCCCAAGTGGGGCGCCTTCCTGGCCTGGCAGGTGGCCGAGGTCTGCTACTTCGCGGCCTTCTACGGGGAACTGCTCGGCGCGTCGACCGGCAAGCCGGTCTTCCCGGAGGGAGTCTTCGTGCTGGCGGCCACGCTGCGCCTGACCACCGTGGTGGTGCTCTGCGTGCTGGTCGTGCGGGAGATCCTGCGGCCGGAACTCGACCCGGTGCGGGCCACGTACGCCGACGACCCGGACGGCGGTCTCCTCGACGGCTCGCCGGACGCACCCTGGTTCGACCGCTGGCGACGCCGGCCCACCGCACCCGCCGAGCCGGCACCCCTTCCGGCGTGACCCGTCCCGCCGGCCGCCCGAGGTGACACCCGGGCGGCCGGCGGCACGCGGGTCAGAGCCGGTAGACCACCACTTGGCCGATCTCCTCGCGGGTGATGCCCAGGCCGTCGACCGGCACGTCGACCGTGACCTCCCACGGCGTGCCGGCGATCTGGTCGCGCATCAGCAGCACGTTGCGGACACCGAGGACGCGCAGGTAGTCGACGCTGGTCTGATCCGGGAAGGAGAGCGTCACCCGGCGTACCTCGTCGAGCTGGTGCGGGGTGAAGCCGCTGCCCCCGTTGACCACGTCCTGGAACCTGGTCGTGGACCAGAGCATCACCGGCTGGTCGAGGTTCTGGCTGCTCGGCAGCACCAGCAGCGGGCCGGCCACGGTCCGCATCGCGGCGGGCTGCTGCGGCACGACCGGGTGCGGCGTGACGTTCAGGCCCTCGGCGATCACCAGCACCAGCGGCAGCAGGGTGGCCAGGCGCAGCCACGGGCCCGGCCAGGAGGGGATCCGCTCGGCGCAGATCTCCCGCACCCGCGTGGCGAACGCGCTGACCGCGCCCGCTGCGAGCAGCCCGAGCAGCAGCGTGGTCCAGAGCATCAGCCGGCCGGGGGTGCGCAGGCCGCTCCACCCGGGCAGGTGCTCGAAGAGCGGCACGTAGGTGTACGTGCCGTCGAAGAACCGGGTGCCCATGGCGAGCACCATGGTCACCACCACCCCGGCGAGCAGCAGCAGCCGGTGGCGCAGTTTCCAGACGGAGAAGAAGAGCCCGCCGGCGGCGAGGGCGTAGAGCACGAACCCGGGCAGCAGGGTCATCTCCGGGTGCCAGGGCAGCGCCGCCCGCGCGCCCTCGTGCAGCTCGCCCCAGACACGCGACTCGGCAGGCGCGGTGAAGAAGCCGCTCGCCGGCGGGGAGAAGATGCCGATGTCGGCGACCGTCCGCTCCGCCTGCGGGTGCTGCTCCTTCACGGTGAAGTACGGAACCGCCAGCAGCGCACCGACACCGGCGAAGAGCAGCCCGCCGACCAGGTCCGCGGCCAGCAGCCGGCGCCCGAACGGGCGCTTCACGGCCCAGGACCAGGTTCGCCGGACATACCAGGTCACGGCGGCGACGACCACCGTGCCGCCGAGGAAGTACGCGAACGGCAGCCCGATGCCGAAGCCCAGGCTGAGCTGCCAGGCGGCCACCAGCCAGCCGGTGTAGACCCAGCCGTCGTGCCGGCGCTCCGGGCGGTAGCCGTGGCGGAGCGAGTAGCCGTGGCCTCGCGCCAGCATGGCCAGCGCCAGCGGGATGCCGCCGTTGGAGATCACGTGCAGGTGCCCGGCCTGCGCGAGCAGCCAGGGCGCGTAGGCGTAGCTGACCCCGGCCACCGCCCCGCCGATCCGGCCCGCGCCGAGCTGGCGGGCCAGCGCGTACGCCCCGAGCGTGGCGAGCGCGTGGGCCAGCACGAACATGATGTTGTAGCGCAGCACGGCGGCCTCGGGGCCGGTGCCGATCATGCCCGCCGGGGCGTAGCCGAGCAGCGTGTCGGAGAAGGCGAAGCTCCAGTCCTCCGGGAAGAAGGTGTTCGACTGCCACAGCTGCGCCGGGTTGGTCAGCAGGATGTGCCCGGACCAGGCCATCTGCCACGCCTGCAGGCTCGGGTCCCAGTAGTCCTGCGGGAGGGTGTGCAACGGGTAGCGCAGGGTGGGCCAGGTCATCAGGACGACCAGTGCCAGCGAGCCGAGCGTCGCGAGCGTCCACTCGTGGATCAGCACGCGACCGACCGCCCGGGCGGCCCGCCGTACCCAGCTCGGCCGGGGCTCCGGGGCGGACGCGAAGGCGGCCCACCGGTCCGGCTTCCCCGCCTCCTTGCCGCCCTCCTCGGCCTTGCCGCTCTCCTTGCCGTTGCCGGCCTTGTCCGTGCCGGCCTTGTCCGTGCCGGCCTTGTCCGTGCCGGCCTTGGCGGCACCCTCCTTGGCGGCACCCTCCTTGGCGGCACCCTCCTTGGCGGCACCCTCCTTGGCGGCACCGTCCTTGCGGTCCTTGCCGGCCTTGGCAGCACCGGCCTCGGCCGCACTGGCCTTGCGGTCCTTGCCGTCGGCGCCCTTGGCCCCACCGTCGCCGGTGGTGCCGGCGTCACCGGCGGCGGCCTTGACGTCGCCGTCGGTCGTGACGTCGTCGCTGGTTCCGGCGTCACCGGGCTTGGTTCCGGCGTCGCCGATCCTGGTCCTGGCGTCTCCGCTGTTCGTGGCGTCGCCGGCCTTGGCGTCGCCGGTGCCGCTGACCGTGCCCGGCCGGTCGTTGCCTCTGCCGCTCGTGCCGCGGGCGTCCCTGGTGGCCGGGTCCTTGTCGGTCGAGCGGGTCCCGGCGGGAGCACCGGCCGTCGGCGTGGTGCCGCCATCCGTACCGCTGGCCGGGTCGGCCGGGTCGGGAACGCCCGCGCGCGCGGCGTCGGTGGAGGTGGTCGGGCCCGGGGGTGGACTGGCCGGCGAGCCGTCGCCGGAAGCCGCCGACGGGTCGGCGGCGGGGCGGGGGCCGCCGGTGGCGGACTGGTCGGTCGTCATGCGGCGGGGCTCTCCGCACCGAGCCGGTCACGCAGGAAGGCGATGTCGGCACCCTGGCCCTCGACGCCGCCCGGGGTTTCGACGATCACCGGCGCGCCGGCCGCGCGGATCACCGCCACCAGCAGTTCGGGATCGATCGTCCCGCCGTCGAGGTTGTCGTGCCGGTCCTGCCCGGAGTTGAACGCTCCCTTGGAGTTGTTGGCGTGCACCAGGTCGATCCGTCCGGTGATCGCCTTGACCCGGTCGACCAGACCGAGCAGCTCCTCGCCGCCGGCGTGCGCGTGGCAGGTGTCCAGGCAGAAGCCCACCTCGTAGTCGCCCACGGCGTCCCAGAGCCGGGCCAGCGCGTCGAGCCGCCGGGCGCACGCGTTGTCGCCACCGGCGGTGTTCTCGATCAGGACCGGCAGCTCGAAGCCGCCCGAGTCCGCCGCGTACGCGAAGGTCTTGCGCCAGTTGTCGAAACCGATGGCGAGGTCGTCCCCGGCGTTGACGTGCCCGCCGTGCACGATCAGCCCCTTCGCGCCGACGGCGGCGGCCGCCTGGGCGTGCCCGAGCAGCAGCTTCCGGCTGGGAATCCGGATCCGGTTGTTCAGGGTCGCGACGTTGATGACGTACGGCGCGTGGACGTAGAGGTCGACGTTCGCCGCCCGCAGCCGCTCCGCGTCCTCCCGGGGCTTCGGGGCTTTCCACCCCTGCGGGTCGGAGAGGAAGAACTGCACGGCCCCGGCCTCTCGGGCCGTCGCCTCCGCCAGCGGGTCGGTCGAATCGACGTGGGCTCCGATACGCATGCACGGGAGCCTACGTCGCCGCGCCGACAGCCGGAGCGACGGCGGTGGGGAGTGGGAAGCGTGCCCGCGTCACCTCCCGACGTCGGCGGTCGTTGATGCGAGTGGGATCCACGGTTGGTGCTCCCGGGCGAGGCGGCCGCAGGTCGGCCCGCCGGGTGGCCGAGCCGCCCGGGAAGCGGGGGTACCCCCGTCGCGCGGCCCGGCGCGACGGGGGTCGGCCCCGGAACCGATACCGGGGCCGGCCAAAAAATTTCGGAGAAATCCGCCATTTACACCGACAAGGGTCAAGAGCCGTTGTAACGTCAGGTAACAACACGATAAAGCTCCGCGGGGCGTCCCCGGTCCAACCTCATCGGTGTGGTCGTTCCTCCCCAGGTCCCACCCAAGGAATGCGGACGGGACGCCCCGCGGCCTCGTGCACGGGGGCTCGCATCGACAGTGACGTCGAGGCGGGCCCCCGTCGCCTCTGCCCGGGCCGGGTGGACCGACCACTCCGGGCATGATCGTCCGGACCGGGTATCCTGGTCCGGTTGTCCGCGTCCGGCCGGGTCCCCCCGGGACCGGCGTGGGCCACGACGCACGACCTCCTGCCACGGAAGGACCGTGGCCGCTTAGCCCACAGGAGGTGAGCACGTCTTGCGTCATTACGAGATCATGGTGATCCTCGACCCCAGCCTCGAGGAGCGCACCGTCGCCCCGTCGCTCGACACGTACCTGAACGTGATCCGGACCGCGGGTGGCTCGGTGGAGAAGACCGACGTGTGGGGCCGCCGGCGCCTCGCGTACGAGATCAACAAAAAGGCCGAGGGCATCTACGCCGTCATCGACCTGCAGGCGACGCCTGCGGCGGTGGCCGAGCTGGACCGTCAGCTGCGGCTCAACGAGTCCGTGCTGCGCACCAAGGTCATCCGGCCGGAGATGCGCTAAGCATTCAAACCCGGTTCACCCGGACCAGCCTCATCGGTGCTGTCGGAGGGCTCTGAGAGCCTGTACGGCAGAACAGATGAGTGCGCGAGGAGATGGTCATGGCAGGAGACACCACCATCACGGTCATCGGCAACCTGACCGATGACCCCGAGTTGCGGTTCACCCCCTCCGGTGCGGCGGTCGCCAAGTTCCGGGTCGCTTCGACGCCCCGGTTCATGGACAAGGCCTCCGGCGAGTGGAAGGACGGCGAGCCGCTCTTCCTGGCGTGCACCGTGTGGCGGCAGGCGGCGGAGCACGTCGCCGAGTCGCTCCAGCGGGGCGCCCGCGTGATCGTCTCGGGCCGGCTGCGTCAGCGGTCGTACGAGACGCGCGAGGGCGAGAAGCGCACCGTCATCGAGCTCGAGGTCGACGAGATCGGCCCGTCGCTGCGCTACGCCACGGCGAAGGTGCAGAAGATGTCCCGCTCCGGCGGCGGTGGCGGCGGCTTCGGCGGCGGTGGTGGAGGTGGCCAGGGCGGCGGCGGAGGCAACTTCGACGACCCCTGGGCCTCGGCCGCGCCGGCACCCTCGCGCGGTGGTTCGGGTGGCGGAAACTTCGACGAGGAGCCCCCGTTCTAATGGCGCCGAGCGCCCGCGATCGCAAACCAGGAGCACGAGCAATGGCCAAGGCCGCTGCACTTCGCAAGCCGAAGAAGAAGGTGAACCCGCTCGACAAGGACGGGATCACCTACATCGATTACAAGGACACCGCGCTGCTGCGCAAGTTCATCTCCGACCGCGGCAAGATCCGCGCTCGGCGGGTGACCGGCGTGACCTCGCAGCAGCAGCGGCAGATCGCCCGTGCGGTCAAGAACGCCCGTGAGATGGCGCTCCTGCCGTACACCGCCACGGCCCGCTGAGAGGAGGCACCGATATGAAGATCATCCTGACTCAGGAGGTGTCCGGCCTCGGTGCCCCGGGCGACATCGTCGAGGTCAAGAACGGCTACGGCCGTAACTACCTGCTTCCGCAGGGCTTCGCGATCGCCTGGACCAAGGGTGCGGAGAAGCAGGTCACGGTCATCAAGCGGGCCCGCTCGGCCCGGGAGATCCGCGACCTCGGCCACGCCAACGAGGTCAAGGGCCAGCTCGAGGGCCTCAAGGTCAACCTGAAGGCCCGTGCCGGTGACGGTGGTCGGCTCTTCGGCTCGGTCACCCCGGCCGAGATCGTCGAGGCTGTCAAGGCCGCCGGTGGTCCGGTCCTCGACCGTCGTCGGCTGGAGCTGTCCGGTCCCATCAAGTCGACCGGCTCCTACCCGGTGCGGATCAAGCTGCACCCCGAGGTGACCGCCAAGTTCGACCTCAACGTCGTCCAGGGCTGACGCCTCACCACAGCACCACGACAGGGCCCGCACCGACCGGTGCGGGCCCTGTTCGCGTTCGACGAGCCGGCCCGGCCGGGTAGTGGCCCGTCAGCCGATCGGCTGCCCGGTGACCGCGCTGATCATGACCGTCGAGAGGCCACCGCCGACCACCGCCGCAGCCAGCGCCACCGTGGCCGAACGCCAGGTGGTGCCGACCCGGTGCAGCAGCAGCGCCACGACCAGGCTGCTGGCCAGCGCCAACCCGAATCGCGGCAGGCCTGATGCCAGGGAACCCAGCGCCCGCGCCCGCGGTGCGTCGCCCGCCAGGCGGGTGCCCGACCAGGACCCCTCGTCCCGGTCGTCCTGCCCGGGCCAGGGCCACCCCTCCGCAGTGCCGCCGCCGGGGCGCGGTGACACTGGCCGGCCCCACCCACCGCCGTCGGAGTATCGCTCCCACTGCCCGGTGCTGTCCGGCTGGTGCCACTGGCCGGTGTCGTCGCACTGGTCCCACCGAACGGTGGCGGAGTGCTCCCAGCGGTCCACCTCGCCGGCCGGGCGCCCAGCGCGGCAGGTAGGGATCGACGGACTCCTGCTGGCCGGCTGCGACGCCGCGACGTCGGCTCCGGGCGCGGGGCCGGGCGGTGTCCCCGTCGTAGGGGTCGGCCGGCGACGGGGCTGGGGGACCGTCCCAGGCAACGGCCGGCGGTCGCTCGCGCGGGCCATCGTCTCCGCGTCCCCAGTCCCGGTAACTGACGGCGGTCGCGTCCATGCGAGTGGTGTAAGAGACGGCCATCGCAGGATCCGGTCTGATGCTATGCGGCGATCGGGGCGGGGTCGGGCTGGTCGGTGTCGTGTTGGTCGGTTTCGACGGTGATCAGGCGGGCTTTGGCGAGTAGTTCCAGGCCCATGTAGCGGCGGCCTTCGGTCCATTCGTCGGTTTGTTCGGCCAGGACGGCGCCGACGAGGCGGATGATCGCGGGTCGGTTGGGGAAGATCCCGACGACGTCGGTGCGGCGGCGGATCTCCTTGTTCAGCCGTTCCTGCGGGTTGATGCCCCTATGGATTGTCAAGCCGTTGCCGGCAGCGGGGCGCTTCGCATTACCTCTGTGAGGTGGCGATGAATTTCGCGGGCGATGTAGCGTTTCAGGCAGCGGATGGCCTCGCGGCGACTCTTGCCTTCGCTGGCCCGTTTGGCCAGGTAGACGCGGCTGCGTTCGTCCCATCGCAGCCGCGACAGGGTGATGCGGTAGAGAGCAGCGTTGGCTTGCCGGTTACCGCCACGGTTGAGTCGACGTCTGCTGGTCTTGCCGGAGGAGGCTTCCAGCGGGCTGACGCCGCAGAGCGCAGCGAACGAGGCCTCGCTGACGAGCCGTTCGGGGTTGTCGCCGGCGGCCACGAGCAGGATGGCCGCGCTGTCGGGTCCGACGCCGGTGAGTTCGAGCAGCTGGGGCGCTTTGGCTTCGACCGCCGCGGTCATGCGGCTGGTGAGCTCGTCGATCTCTGCGCTCAACCGTTGGATCCGCTCGGCGAGTAGCCGGAGTGTGTAACGTGCCGCCTGATCGGGTCCCGTGTCGCCGTCGAGATCAAGGTGGGAACAGGCGGCGAGAAGCCGTGGATTGGACAACGGCGACAGTTGTTCGCGCAGCTCAGGTTCGGCGCAGACGAGAACGGCTTTCAGCTGGTTGATTGCCTGGGTGCGGGCCTTGACCGCCGAGTCCTTCGCCAGCTTGAAGATGTGGAGCATCTCGACGGGGCCGTCGGCGCTCTTGGGAATCGTTGTCGCCTCGCCTGAGATGACGGATCGGGCGGCGGCTTCGGCGTCGAACGCGTCGGTTTTGCCTTTGCGCCTGCGGCTGGCGCGGTCTGGCCGGTTCACCTCGCAGACGACGAGCCCTTCGGATCGCAGGTAGCGAGTCAGCCCGGCCCCGTAGGAGCCGGTGCCTTCGACGCCGGCTCGGTGAAGTTCACCGAACGACTTTGCCCAGGTCAGCAGGTTGCGATAGCCGGTCGTCGTGGTGGCGAAGGTGGCGTTGGCGAGCAGCGCGCCGGTGCTGCTGAGGATCGCGGCTGCGTGGATGTCTTTGTGCGTGTCGACGCCGAGGATGATCGTTTCAGGGTGTTGCTGGCGGTCTTCGTCGAGGTTGGTCATGCTGTTCGTGGTCACGCGATTCCTTCGAGCCGATGCGGGTCGTTGGCCGGCGCCGGGCCGGGCGGGCAGTCAGAACTGTGACGGTGCCTTGTGCGGCAAGGCCCCTATCGGGACACGTCCGTCCGGGCCGGCGCGAGCAAGCACCGCCTGGGGCCGGTGGTCGACAGATCAATCCATAGGCACTTCGGCCAGTTAGACCACGGGTCAGACCCCAACCACCAGGCGGCACTGCAAGATCCTCACAGTTGGACCAGATTTGGCGCCAGATCTCGCGGGGGAAGCCGGTGAAGGCGAGGAGGTCGTCGCGGGCGGTGTCGAGGTGCTCGGCCGCGGCGGGGAACTTCGCTTCGATCGTGGTCACGACACGTTGGAACTGGGCGCGGACGGCGTCGGCGTCGGGCTGGTCGAAGATCGTGCGCACCAGGGTCGCGATCCACGGCTGCGCCGACTTCGGGACTTTCGTGAGCAGGTTGCGCAGGTAGTGGGTGCGGCAGCGTTGCCAGGAGGCTCCGGGCAGGGCGGCGCCGATGGCGGCCACGAGGCCGGCGTGGGCGTCGGAGATGACCAGACGGACGCCGGACAGGCCGCGGGCGGTCAGCGATCGCAGGAACGCCAACCAGCCGGCGCCGTCCTCGTCGGAGGCCACGTCCAGGCCCAACACTTCGCGTTGGCCGTCGGCGTTGACGCCGACCGCGATCAGGGCATGGACATTGACGGTGCGCCCGTGCTCACGGACCTTCATCGTCAACGCGTCCATCCACACGAACGTGTAGTGCCCTGAGTCGAGGGGCCGGTTGCGGAACGCCTCGACCTGGGCGTCCAGATGGGCGGCCATCTCCGAGACCTGCGACTTCGACAGATGCCGGATGCCCAGCTGTTCGACCAGCTTCTCCACCCGCCGCGTCGACACCCCGAGCAGGTAACTCGTGGCAACCACCGAGACCAGGGCCTGTTCCGCCCGCCGGCGATGGGTCAGCAACCAGTCCGGGAAGTAGCTGCCCTGCCGCAGCTTCGGGATCGCCAGATCGATCGTGCCGGCGCGGGTGTCCCACTCTCTCGGCCGGTAGCCGTTACGAGAGTTGACCCGCTCCTCGCTGCGCTGCCCGTAACCGGCGCCGCAGATCGCGTCCGCCTCGGCGGACATCACCGCCTGCGCGAACGTCTTGATCATCGCCTGCAACACATCAGGCGACGCGCCCGCGATCTGCTCGCACAGCAGGTCAACAGGGTTCACACTCTCAGATGCGGCCATCGCGCATCACTCTCCTTCGTTCGACTTAGCCGTCTCGAAGGATCGCGCGGTGGCCGTCTCCCATCTACGCAACACGCCCATCACGGGCAAGTCGTACACCACTCCGGTGGACGCAACCCTGACGGCCGGAGCGTGACCCTTCCCAGCCGATGGCGCAATCCGCTGTCCAGGTGTAGCCGTTCGCTGGAGCTGGTACGGGACGTTCGACCGGGCAGTTCGACCGAAAACTTTCCTCCACAGGGTGGGGACTGAGTTTTCCCAGCTCAGCGGCTTGCCTGGGGGAATTCCCCAACCGTTGTCCACAGCCTGTGCACACCCTGCGCACATGGTCGTCCACCGGCATCCACAGGTTGTCCCGAGGCTCGTCCACCGCCATGGTTGAGGGGCTGACCTCGGGTTCCGTAAGGTGGGCCCCCGACCGGCCGTGCGATGACCCCCGATCGACCGGCAGGTCGAGGTTGTCGTACCCCGGCGGTAGAGCTGGCCTTGGATCCGACGCAGTGGAGGGGGGACCCGTGTCGGTCACCGACGACATGCGGGCGGACCAGCGCCCCGGCGGCGGCCAGGCGTCCCCGCCGCCCCAGCGCGACGGTCAGTTCGACAAGACCCCACCCCAGGACGTCGCTGCCGAGCAGTGCGTCCTCGGCGGCATGCTGCTCTCCAAGGACGCCATCGCCGACGTCGTCGAGATCCTCAAGACCAACGACTTCTACCGGCCGGTGCACGCCACCATCTTCGACACCATCCTGGAGATCTACGGTCGGGGCGAGCCGGCCGACTCGATCACCGTGGCGGCGGCGCTGGCCGACTCCGGCGACCTGGTCCGGATCGGTGGCGCCCCCTACCTGCACACGCTGATCGCCAGCGTGCCGACCGCCGCGAACGCCGCCTACTACGCGCGGATCGTCAGCGAGCGGGCGGTCCTGCGGCGGCTGGTGGAGGCCGGCACCAAGATCGTGCAGCTGGGCTACGGCACCGGTCAGGGCGGCAGCCGCGACGTCGACGACATCGTCGACCTCGCCCAGCAGGCGGTCTACGACGTCACCGAGCGCCGCGTCAGCGAGGACTTCGCGGTGCTCGCCGACATGCTCCAGCCGACGCTCGACGAGATCGAGGCGGTGGGCGCCCAGGGCGGCGTGATGACCGGCGTCCCCACCGGCTTCACCGACCTGGACCGGCTGCTCAACGGCCTGCACGCCGGGCAGCTCATCATCGTCGCCGGTCGGCCGGGTCTGGGCAAGGCGCTCGCCCTCGACACGCCGCTGCCGACCCCGGACGGGTGGACCACGATGGGCGAGGTCGCCGTGGGTGACCGCCTGCTGGCCGCCGATGGCAGCCCGACCACCGTTACCGCCGCCTTCGAGGTGATGTACGACCGGCCGTGCTACGAGGTTGAATTCTCCGACGGCACGGTGATCGTCGCGGACGCGGAGCACCTGTGGAAGACCACGACCCGGGCGAGCCGGCGCCAGCCTGAGCAGCGAACGCGTCAGTACTGGCCGGAGTCGTCGTTGTCCAGGGTGCGGGCCGCCCAGGCGACGGTCGGTGCCGAATCCCGACGCCTCGTCACCGTGGCGCAGGCGCTGGAACAGGTCGGCCCTGAGTTCCGCAACGTCCTGCACACCGTCGCGCGGGAGGTCGGTGCCGAGGGGCGGGTGAGCCGGCTGGTGACGCGCGCGGGAAAGGCGCGGAACTGGAGCGCACCGGGGTACCCGGTAGGGCCACTGCTGACTGGGCTGCGCGAGCGGGCCGAGCGGCACGTCAATGCCGGTGCCCGGGTCCGGCACGGCGGCGTGGTGACCACCGCCCAGATCGCGGCGACGTTGCATACCGACACGGCCGACCGGCGGTTGAACCACGCCGTCGAGAACTGCGGTCCCCTGCGACTGCCGGAGCGCGACCTGCTGATCCCGCCCTACACCCTGGGCGTGTGGCTCGGTGACGGGCACACCGGCGCCAGCCGGTTCACTACCGCTGACGACGAGATGGTGGACCTTGTCGAGCGGGACGGATTCGTGGTGCGGCCCAGCGGTCCGATGCTCTACAGCATCTCCCTGCCGGCGGCGACGCCACCGACCGAGCGGACGTGTGTCAACTGCGGCCGGTCCACCCGGGCGCTTCGGGAGAACCCTGCCGTCAAGCGCTGCGCGGACTGCAGGGTCGTGCACGGTTCGTTCCTGGCGCTGCTCCGGCGGCTGGGGGTGGCGACGGACAAGCACATCCCGCAGGAGTACCTCCGGGCCTCCGATTCCCAGCGCCGCGCGTTGCTGGCGGGCCTGATGGACACCGACGGCACGGTCGCTCCCGCCGGTAACCTCCAGTACACCTCCACCTCGAAGCGGCTCGCCGAGGACGTGCGGGAGCTCGTGGTGAGTCTGGGCTACCGCTGCACTGTCACGGAAAAGGCGGTGCCCGGGCGCAGCCCCGATCCGTCGATCGCGTACACGCTGAACTTCTCCACCCCGGATCCGATCTTCTGGTTGGAGCGGAAGCGCTCGGCTCACGCTACGAGGCGTCGTACCAGTTCGGACGTGCGGACGAATTCCCGCTTCATCGTGGACGTCCGACCGGTGCCGAGCGTGCCGGTCCGGTGCGTGACGGTGGACAACCCCGAGCACCTCTACCTCGCGGGTCGGGCGATGATCCCGACGCACAACAGCACTGCGAGCATGGACTTTGCCCGAAACGCGGCTATCCGCGCCAACCAGGCGTCGGCGATCTTCTCACTGGAAATGAGCAAGGTCGAGATCGTCATGCGGCTGCTCTCGGCCGAGGCGCGGGTGCCGCTGCACGTCCTGCGCAGCGGTCAGCTCTCCGACGACGACTGGACTAAGCTCGCCCGCTGCATGGGCGAGATCAGCGAGGCGCCGCTCTTCGTCGACGACACGCCGAGCATGAACCTGATGGAGATCCGGGCCAAGGCGCGGCGGCTCAAACAGCGGCACGACCTCAAGCTGATCGTCGTCGACTACCTCCAACTGATGACCTCCCCGAAGCGCACCGAGAGCCGGCAGCAGGAGGTGGCGGACCTGTCCCGTGGCCTGAAGCTGCTGGCCAAGGAGGTCGAGTGCCCGGTGATCGCGGTGAGTCAGCTGAACCGTGGCCCGGAGCAGCGTACCGACAAGCGACCCCAATTGTCCGATCTGCGCGAATCTGGTTCGATCGAGCAAGATGCCGACGTCGTCATCCTGCTGCACCGCGACGACTACTACGACAAGGAATCGCCTCGGGCCGGGGAGGCGGATTTCATTGTTGCCAAACACAGAAATGGCCCGACCGACACCGTGACGGTGGCCGCCCAGCTGCACCTGTCGCGCTTCGTCGACATGGCCATCGTCTGAGAGCAGCGGCACTGGTCAACCCAGAAGCGGGAACCAGCCGGCGACCTCGCCGAGTTCGAGCTGGTCGCGGTCGGTGAGTGGCACCCGGCCGGCTGCCTTGAGCAGGTATTCCGCGTCGCTCCATCCGGCCGGGCGGACGGCGTCGTCGCTGAGCAGGCCGTCCATCGTGGCCACGGCGACCCGCATGGCGAGCACCCCGGGCGGGGGCGCGTCGGGCAGGTCGAGGACCAGGTCCAGGTGGTGCACGACGGCCTCGGTGGTCAGGGTGGCGAGCAGGTCCGGCACGCGCAGCACGTGCCCCTGCGTGGTGACGCAGCCGTCGGGGTCTGCCGCGCCCGCCGCGCGTACGGCGGCGGGGGCCGTGTCGGTCCAGAGCCGGACGACCCCGCTCGGACGGTCGAAGGCGGCGGCGGAGCGGCGAATCCACCAGGCATGTCGGGCACCGGCTCCGCCCCCGTCGGCCGGGAAGGCGCGCCAGTAGCTCACGTCGTCCACGTCGGGCGGACCCTCGGCGGGGCTGGCCAGCGCGACCAGCGCCCGCTGGGCGTCGCAGAGCACGTGGAACAGCAGGTCCGCGACGAGCCAGCCCCGGCACCGGGTGGGCCGTTGCAGGTCGGCGTCGTCGAGGTCGGCCACGACCCGGGTGATTCCGTCGTAGGCCTGCGCCAGCGCGAAGTGCTGCCCCTGGTGCGTCATGGGGTGCAGCGTCGCACGCCCGTCGCCTGCCGGCACGGCGAGTGGCGGTGCGGGGTGCGGACGTGGCCACGGGTGACCGGGCCGGTCGAGGCACCGGCCCGGTCGACGGAGTGGCTCAGCCGAACATCTCGTCCAGGAAGCTCTTGTGCTTCTTGCGCTTGTAGTGCCCGTGGTAGCCGTGGTGCTGGTGGCCGTGCCCGTACGCGGGGGCCGGCGGGTAGCCGTGGGCCGGCGGGGGCGGGGGCGGCGGGACGGCGCCGTAGCCCGGCTGGTGCGGGGCGGGGGCGGGCGGCGGGGGCGGCGGAGGCGCGTAGCCGCCCTGCTGGTGGCCGGGCTGGCCGGGGTAGCCGCCCTGCTGGGCGGGCTGCGGCGGGGTCGGGGCGCCCTGCTGGCGGTTCCAGTTGGCCTCCGCCTCGAACAGCTTCTCCAGCTCGCCGCGGTCGAGGAAGATCCCCCGGCACTCGCCGCACTGGTCGATGACGACGCCGCTGCGCTCGTACTGGCGCATTTCTCCGTGGCACTTGGGACAGGTCAGGCTCATTCTCCGACCGTACCCGGTCCGGTCACGCGGTTGCTGTCAGCGCTTCCGTGACTTCGGAGTCGGCGACCTCGTGGAAGTCCTCGTAGTAGGCGCTCACCGCCATGAACTCCGGCGGGTGCTGCGCGCAGACGACCTGGTCGGCCTCGGCGGCCAGCATCTCGTACGCCTCCTGCGAGCCGACCGGGACGGCGACCACGACGCGGCGGGCGCCGAGGTGGCGGGCGACCTGGACGGCGGCGCGGGCGGTGGCCCCGGTGGCCAGGCCGTCGTCGACGATGACGGCGGTGCGCCCGGACAGGTCGAGCGGCGGCCGGCCGGCGCGGTAGAGCTGCTCCCGCCGCTCCAGCTCGGCCTGCTCGCGCTGGCGCACCTCGGCGATGTCGTCGGCGCCGAGCCGGCTGGCCACGACGTCGTTGAGCACCTGCACGCCGCCGGGGCCGAGCGCGCCGAAGGCGACCTCGGGCGCCCACGGCATGCCGAGCTTCCGGACGACCAGCACGTCCAGCGGCGCGCCGAGGCGCTCGGCGACCACCCGGGCCACCGGCACGCCGCCGCGCACCAGCCCGAGCACGATGACGTCCGGTTCGCCGATCAGGGTGGTGAGCCGGTCGGCGAGCATCCGGCCCGCCTCTTCGCGGTCGCGGTAGGTGGTGGTCATGCCTCAGGTCTACGCCGTGTCGCCGCCCTTCGCCCGCCAGTTCGGCGAACCGGGGTGCCGCAGCGCGGCGGCCCAGACCAGGAGGGCGAGCGGGTAGAGCAGGTAGCCGAAGCGGGTCGACGGCATCAGCAGGATCGCGGCCAGCAGCCCGTACCCGCAGGTCAGCGCGACGGCGACGGCGGTGTGGGGCGGGCGGCGGGCGAGCCGGACGGCGATCGCCAGCCCGGCCGCGAGCAGCAGGGCGGCGGCGACCGCGCGGCCGGCGGGCAGCGCGGTGGCGATCAGGTGGCCGGGGAACGGCGACTGTGCCGGGCTGGTCACCAGGCCGTGGCCGAGCGGGAAGCGGAGCACGTTCTCGACCAGCGCGTCGCGGTCGACGAGCAGGGCGGGGAGCAGCGCGGCGACGGGCAGGCCGACCGCTCCCGCCGCGACCCGCAGGCCGGCCCGCCGGGTCATCCCCCAGATGATCAGCACGAGGGCGACCGGCCAGGCGAAGAGCTTCAGTGCCCCGGCCAGGCCGACGGCGATGCCGGCCCGGCCGGGCCGTCCGGCGGCGGCGAGAGCCAGCGCGAGCAGGCAGAGCGCGAGGACGGGCAGGTCGTCGCCGCCGGTGGCGAGGGTGAGCGCGCAGACCGGCAGTACGGTGGCGGCCTGTACGCCCCGGAGCACGGCGGCACCGGCCGCGTGGTGGCCGGCGGGGCGGTCGACGCGCGTCAGGGCGCGGACCGCGAGGGCCAGCGCCAGCGCGGTGCCGACCGCGAACCAGACGCGCGCGTCGGTCCACCAGGCGTCGACGGCCGCCCTGGGCAGCCCGAACAGGGCCATCCCCGGCTGGTAGGGGGTGTAGCCGAGCAACTGCTCGCCGGGCGGCAGGGCGGCGATCGCGTCGTGCCCGAGGTACGGCGTGCCGGTGTCGACCAGCCGCCTGCCGGACTTCTCGACGACCAGTACCTCCTCCTGCGCCCGGTCGCCGCGCCCGCCGGCCCGTTCGACGCTCTGCCAGGCCAGCGGCAGCAGGGCGGTGGTGAACCAGGCGAAACCGGTGACCGCCCAGCGGGCCGGCAGGCCGGCCAGCGGCGACCGCGGGTCGCGCCGGCGCAGCACGAGTTGGGCGGTCGCCGCGAGGGCGGCGAGGAGGTACCCGGCGGCGGCGACGCCGCCCCAGGCCCGGTGCGGGACGAGTGTGGACGTGGCGGCGGTGGTCGCGGCGAACGCCGCCGACACGGCGTACAGGCCGAGGTCGAGGGCGAGGCCACCGGCGGCCGTGTCGAGGGCCCGCCAGCCGCGGCGGGTGGTCGGGGCGGCGGTCACGCGCGCCAGTCTGGCAGACCGGGCTCACGCCACCGCCACGCGTCGGCGCTGGGCTGACGGCCGTTCCCAGTCAGGCCGGCAGGTGGCGGTCGGCGCGCCCGCGCCCGCCCTGCCGGCGGCCGGGGGCGAGACGGATGACCGCGCCGGCGTCGTGCAGCGGCGGCGCGAGAGCGCCCGGACTGCCCCCGGAGCCCCGCCGGAACGCGGCGAGGAGCGTGTTGGCGGGCATCGGCCGGGCGAAGAGGTGGCCCTGCCCGGCAGTGCAGCCCAGCTCCCAGAGCGCCCGGCGCTGCGGCTCGCTCTCCACCCCCTCTGCCACCACCTCGAGGCCGAGGCTGCGACCCAGGTCGAGGGTGGAGCGGATGACGGCGGCGGCCTCGGCGGAGCCCTCCATGGCGGTCACGAAACTGCGGTCGATCTTCAGCTCGTGCACCGGGATCCGGGAGAGCAGGGAGAGGGAGGAGTAACCGGTGCCGAAGTCGTCCAACGCCAGCCGCACCCCCTCGTCCCGCAGCCGGCTGAGCACCCGGTCCACCACGTCGAGTTGGCTGAGCGTGAGCGTCTCCGTCAACTCCAGCACCAGCCGGTCGGGGGGCAGGTCGTGGGCCCGCAGCCGGGCCAGCACCGAGCCGGGGAAGCGGGCGTCGAGCAGGCTGCGCGGCGACACGTTGACCGCGACCGGCACGTCGAAGCCGGCCTCCCGCCAGGCGCTCGCCGCGAGCAGCGCCTCGTCGAGGATCGCCTCGGCGAAGGCCGGCAGCAGCCCGGACCGTTCCACCGCCTCCAGGAAGCGCAGCGGGTCGATCACCCCGTGGACGGGGTGGCGCCAGCGGGCCAGCGCCTCCGCGCCGGTGACCAGGCCGGAGCCCAGGTCGACGATGGGCTGGAAGTTGACGGTGAACTCGTGGTCGGCGACGGCGCGGGGCAGCTCCCCGCCGAGGGTCAGCCGGCCGAGGTCGGCGGTGTCCCGGGTCGGGGCGTACGTCGAGGTGCGCTGCCCGGCCCGCTTCGCCTGGTACATCGCCACGTCCGCGCGGCGCAGCAGCTCCGGCATGCCGCCGGTGGCGGGCGCGGCGGCGATCCCGCCGCTCGCCTCGACGCTGATCCGCATGCCGTCCAGGTCGAACGGCTCGTGCAGCGCGGCGAGCAGAGTCTCCGCGCGGTGCGCGGCCACCGCCGGGGCCGGCAGACCCCGCAAAAGTACGGCGAACTCGTCACCGCCCAGCCGGGCCACCAGGTCGCCCTCCTGAGCGGCGGTGCCCAGTCGCTCGGCGACCTGCACGAGGACCTGGTCCCCGGCGGCGTGCCCGAGGGTGTCGTTGACTTCCTTGAAGTGGTTGAGGTCGATCAGCACCAGGGCGGTCACCCCGTCGGCGTGCCGGGTGTTGAGGTGCTCGGTGCCCTGGTCGAGCAGGTGGCGGCGGTTGGCCAGCCCGGTCAGCGCGTCGTGCGTGGCGGCGTACGCGTGTTCGTCGGCGACCCGGGCCAGCTCGGCGTACGCCTGGGCGTTGCGGACCGCGGTGCAGAGCGCCGAGGCGAAGGTGCGCAGCGTGTACTGCTCCCGCTCGGAGAGCTGCACGGGGCCGCGGAAGCGCAGCCGCAGCACGCCCACGTCGGCCGTCCGGTCGTGCCCCTCGAGCGCGGCCGGGACCACGGTGCCGTCGGTGGAGTTCGGCCCGCCGGCCGGCCCGTCGTACGTGATGGCGCCCGCTCCGCCGCGCACGGTGCGGCCGCTGTCGCGCAGCTCGATCTCCACCTCGTCGGCGGAGAACAGCTCGGCGGCCTGGGTGACCGCCGTGGTGAGGACCTTGTCCAGGTCGACCACGTTGAGCGCGTCGGTGGTGCGGGCGAGCCGCTGCCACGCCTGCTGCTCCGTGCGGGCCTTGACCCGGTTGGAGTAGAGCAGGTGGAGGCTGAGCACCAGGGGCGGCACGGCAAGCAGGAGTCGGGGGTCGGCGCGCAGGATGAGCAGCGTGGTCACGATGAGGACGAAGCGTGCCACCGCGCTCGTCAGGCGCATCCCGAGGTCCTCCCGGAAGAGGTGCCCGAGCCTGGTGCCGGTGGCGAGCGCGATGACCGGGAGAGTCAGTAGCTCGTCGAGGACCACGGCGACTGCGTAGGCGAGCCCGATCAGCCCGACGACATGTGGGAACTCGGCGGGCGGTGGCGGCCATCCGAGCGCGTGGAGTGTCGCCCCCGCGCCCGCCGCCAGCAACATGCTCTTGGCTACTCCGAAGGCGGCCTTCAGCGGCGGGAGCTTGATGAGCAGCAGGGCGATCGCCACCCCGAGCCCGGTGGTCAGGACGACCAGCGACGTCGGTGCAACCGCCAGACTCAGGATGATCGCCGTCTCGCTCCAGGAGATCGCGTGAACCGTCGCGCGGATCCGAATCCGCCACTTGATCGTCACGCCGAGTGCGGCCATGAAGATCAAGCTGAGGCTGAGCGCCAGATCCTCGCCCGACAGGTCGAGTTCCGTCAGCGCGTGCAGGGAAACGACCACCGCGACCGTGGCCACAACGCAGACGAGGCCGACGTGCAGCGTCAGCCGCCGCTCGGCCTCTGTCTTGCCCGTGTTCGGTCGTGTCACCGCATCCCCGACTTGCCACCCGCCCCCGATGAGCAGATGTCGAGGCTACCTACGGTCACTCGCCGAACACAATCCTTCTTACTGCCACTCGTGTGCCGACATGGCTTTATCCCTCCTGCTTAACTGCCCGACCTCATCTGCGGCTGTTGTCTGCGATGGGAACAGCCTAAGGGTGGTTAAGGCAATTTTGGAGGGATATATGTAACTATGGGCAATGGATGAGAATCGCGCTACTTTTCGTGACTTTCCGTTCCCGCGTCGGAACGGAGTGCTGTACTTCTATCCGCTTGTGGTTAACGCAAGATAATGGCCCAGTGTCCGCCTCTGCGCATCGGACGTGAAGGCGCCCTTGAACGCCGATCATGATTGTGGCGCGACGGGCGCTGTGCGCCCCGTGGCGGCGCGATTGTCCATGCGCTGGCCCGGAAGCAGCCCGTTCGGGCCGTATCCGGTTGCGGATCGTCACGGCGCCACTGCCGGCTGTCGACCAGAGCCGCTGCACCGCCCTGTCGGAACCACCGAACCTGCACCCGGCGGGGTGGGCACCGCACCATTCATCTGAGGGCTGATCAGGCGTGACCCTCAGCAACCGCGAGCCTTTCGTTCATATGTTCGTGAAACCCTGCCCGTCCATTCGGGACGCCCGGCGCGGCGCTCCACACAACGAACCGAAGGGCGAGGTTCCGATCGGCCATGAAGTGATCGCCTGACAGTGAGAGTCGCCTCACCGATTCGTTATTGCCGAGGCTGGTCGTCGGCCCGAAGACGGATGAGTTCCTGCCCGGGCCGGAACCCGGTCGGCCAGGGACGGCAGGTCCCCACGCAGCGGCGCGGGGTCGGGGACGGACACCGACACAGGGCCGTGGCCGACGATCGCGCCGTACGACGGATAGGCTCGCGGCCGTGACCGATTCCGCGCAGCTCACCCACGTCGATCCGGCGGGCGCGGCCCGCATGGTCGACGTCTCCGCCAAGGCCGTCACCGGCCGCCTGGCCGTCGCCGCCGGCCGGCTCCGCACCACTGCGGAGGTGGTCGAGCTGCTGCGCCGCGACGGGCTGCCCAAGGGCGACGCGCTGGCGGTCGGCCGGCTCGCCGGCATCATGGGCGCGAAGCGGACCCCCGACCTGATCCCGCTCTGCCACCCCATCGCCCTGCACGGCGTCACGGTCGACCTGACGCTGACCCGCGACACCGTCGAGATCACCGCCACGGCGCGGACGGCGGACCGCACCGGGGTGGAGATGGAGGCCCTGACCGCGGTGGCCGTCGCCGGGCTGGCGCTGGTCGACATGGTCAAGGCGGTCGACCCGGCGGCGAGCGTCGACGCCGTCCGGGTGCTACGCAAGGAGGGCGGCAAGACCGGCGAGTGGGTCCGCCCGGAGGACCGGCCGTGATCCGGGCGCGGGTGGTCGTGGCGTCCAACCGGGCCGCCGCGGGGGTGTACGCCGACACCAGCGGGCCGCTGCTCGTGGCCGGGCTGCGCGAGCTGGGTTGCGAGGTGGACGATCCGGTGGTGGTGCCCGACGGCGAGCCGGTGGGCGAGGCGCTGCGGGCCGCCGTGGCCGACGGGGTCGACGTCGTGCTGACCAGCGGCGGCACCGGGATCAACCCGACCGACCGCACCCCCGACGTGACCCGGGCGCTGCTCGACTACGAGGTCCCCGGCATCGCCGAGGCGATCCGGGCGCACAGCCGCGACAAGGTGCCCGCCGCCGCGCTCTCCCGCGGGCTCGCCGGCGTGGCCGGCCGGATGCTGGTGGTCAACCTGCCCGGCTCCACCGGCGGGGCCCGGGACGGTCTGGCCGTGCTCGGGCCGATCCTCGCCCACGCCGTCGACCAGCTCCGCGGCGGCGACCACTGACACCCCGCCACGTCGATCCCGGCCGCCCGCTCGACGGGGCACCGGGAGTGGTGCAGGTGACGGGGCGACCGACACCCCGCACCGGCTAGGCTCGGCCGGTGAGCACGGAAACCGCACCGGCCGCCGATCCAGTCGCCGCGCCCCCGCCGGCCGGCTGGGAGGAGGCCCGATCCCGGGTGTACGCGGTCGGCCTGGCCGCCGCGCTCCCCGCCGTGAGCCGGCCGCTCGCCGAGATCGACGGGCACACCCTCGCCGAGCCGTTGACCACGCGTACGGACCTGCCCGCCTTTCCGACCTCCAGCGTCGACGGCTGGGCGGTGCGCGGGGCGGGCCCGTGGCGCCCGGTCGGGCGGGCGCTGGCCGGCAGCACCCCGGCGCCGCTGACCGACGACGGGACGACCGTCGAGATCGCCACCGGCGCGATGGTGCCCGCGGGCGCCACCGCCGTGCTGCGGGTGGAGGAGTCCCGCCGTACGCCGGAGGGCCTGGTCGACGGCACGCCGCGGCCCGCGCCGGAGTGGCGCGAGCCCGGCGAGGAGGCGTACGCCGGGGAGGAACTGGTCCCCGCCGGCACGCCGGTGGACCCGGCGCTGGTCGGCCTGGCCGCCTCCTGCGGGCACGACAGCCTGCTGGTGCGGCGGCAGCCGCGCGCCGCGCTGCTGGTCTTCGGCGACGAGTTGCTGACCGCCGGTCCGCCCGCCGCCGGCCGGGTCCGGGACGCGCTCGGGCCGGCGGTGCCGGCGTGGCTGCGCCGGTACGGCTGCGTGGTGCGTCCGTCGGACGTGGTGGGACCGGTGGCGGACACCCTGCCCGCGCACGTGGCGGCCCTGCGCGCCGCGCTGGCCACCGCCGACCTGGTCTGCACCACCGGCGGCACGATGCACGGCCCGGTCGACCACCTGCACCCCGCGCTGGAGGCGCTCGGCGCCGACTACGTGGTCAACACGGTCGCGGTGCGGCCCGGCTTCCCGATGCTGCTGGCCCGGCTGACCGACGCCGACGGGCGGGTCCGGTTCGTCGCCGGGCTGCCCGGCAACCCGCAGTCCGCCATCATCGCCCTGGTCTCGCTGGTCGCCCCGCTCCTGGCCGGCCTGTCGGGCCGCCCGATGCCGGTGCTGCCGCACGCCACGCTCGCCGAGCCGGTGCCCGGCCGGGGGCGGTACACCCACCTGGCACTGGTCCGGCTGGACCGGGCCGCCGGCACCGCCCACCCGGTCCGGCACGTCGGCTCGGCGATGCTGCGCGGGCTGGCCGGCGCGGACGGCTTCGCCGTCATCCGCCCCGGCACCTCGGGCGAGCCCGGTGACCGGGTGCCGGTCGTGCCACTGCCGCTGCTGCCTGGGGAGCGTGCGTGGTGACCGCGCCGACCACCGACGCGTCAGGCCGACTCCCGGACCACCGGCCCACGACGCTCAGTTCGGCCACCGAGCACCCGCCCACGACGTTCGGCGAGGTCACCGACCGGCCGCTCGACCTGGCCGCGCACGAGGCGGCGGTCGCGGACCGCCGGGCCGGCGCGGTGGTGTCGTTCCAGGGCGTGGTCCGCGACCACGACCACGGCCGCGCGGTGACCAGCCTGGAGTACGAGGGCCACCCGAGCGCCGAGCGGGTGCTGCGCGAGGTGGCGGCCGAGATCGCCGCCGAACCGGACGTGTACGCGGTCGCGGTGTCGCACCGGATCGGCCCGCTCGCCATCGGCGACGTGGCCCTGGTCGCGGCGGTCAGCACCGCCCACCGGGCCGCCGCGTTCGCGGCCTGTGCCCGGCTGGTCGACGAGGTCAAGGCGCGGCTGCCGATCTGGAAGCGGCAGGTGTTCGCCGACGGCACCGAGGAGTGGGTGAACTGCCCCTGACGGGCGGCCCACCCCTCAGCGGCGGACGCCGAGCGCGGCCTGGCGGCCCATCCGGTCGCCGTAGAAGGCCGGCTCGGCGCCGGGGCGCCACGGCAGCGCGGCGACGAGCACGATCAGGGCCAGCGCCAGCGAGTTCTCCATCAGGGCGCCGAAGAGGCCGTCCTGGTAGTGCGACACCTCGGGGAGCTGGTGTTCGTACGGCCAGATCGGGGAGACCAGGAAGAGCAGGTAGAGCCCGATCGCCGCGACGCCGTGCCGGAGCCCGGTCAGCGTCGGGTACCAGATCGGCGGGCGCAGCCCGTTGACCCCCGGCAGCCCGCCGTACGCGCCCTGGCCGGCCCGCTGGGCCAGCCCGCGGCTGGCGTCCCGGCGGCGTACGGCGGCGTCGGCCAGCACGATGATCGCGGGGATCACCCAGACCAGGTGGTGCGTCCAGGAGATCGGGCTGATCACGTTGGCGGTGAGGCCGACCAGCGTGAACGCGGTCAGCTCGTCGCCGTCGGCGCGCGCGTTGGCGGCGCGGGACAGGCCGAGCGCCAGCATCAGCACCGCGAACGACAGCCAGAGCAGGCCGGGCGTCTCGATCGAGTCGTAGAGCCGGGCCAGCAGCCCGGCCAGCGACTGGTTGGGCGTCATGTCGGCGGCGCCGACCCGCTCGGTCTGCCAGAGCACGCCGCCGAAGTAGGCCCGGGACTCGGTGCCGACGACCGCGAAGGAGCCGAGGGTCACGGCGATCACCGTGCCGACCGCGGTGGCCGCCGCCCGCCACTGTCGGGTGATCATCAGGTAGGCGATGAACAGGGCCGGGGTCAGCTTGACCGCGGTGGCCAGACCGATGCCGACGCCGGCCCACGCGCCGCTGTAGACGAAGCGCAGCAGCGGGCCGTCGGTCTCGGCGACGTGGGTGCCCCGGCGGGACCGCCAGCGCAGGCCGATCAGGTCGGCCATGATCAGTGCGAAGAGGAGCAGGTTCACCTGGCCGTAGCCGAGGGTCTCCCGGGCCGGCTCGATGGCGACCGCCAGCGGCGTCGCGATCGCCACGGTGAACGGGAGCGGCCAGCCGAGCCGGTCGACGATGGGGCGGAGCAGACCGGCGAGCACGACCGCCAGGGCGGCGATGCTGGCGAGCGCGTTGACCATCCCGGCCAGCTCGACCGGCAGGTGCGCCATCGGCAGCATGACCAGGCCGCCGAACGGCGGGTAGGTGAAACCCAGGGTGGTGCCGGGTGCGATGAACTCGTAGAGCTCGTGACCGCTCGCCCACCACACCACCGCGCCGTGGTAGATCTTCATGTCGAAGAAGTTGTACGGCCGCCCGAAAGCGCCGATGGCGAGCCATGCGGCATAGGCGACGGCGGCCACGACGCCGGTCCGTACGACTGTCCTACGATCGATCCCACGCGTTACGCGGCGGACTGGGGCGAGGCGGTCCACCCGTCTTCCGACGGTCGCCGGCATGGCGTGGCCACCCCCGTACCAAGGTCGTCCTACCCGTCCAGGTCCGGTACGGAGCCTAGAACGGCGCCTCACGTTAATGCCTCCCGCGTTATGCGACCGTGTCCGATCCCACACATGTTTTTGACATTTCCACCGCGTTAACGCCTACCGGGTGGTTCAGGTGATTCGTGGCGTTGGCGGGTGGTGGGCCGGCGGAGGGGAGGTATCGACGCAGGTCAGCCGGGGAGTCGTCGGGCCGTCGCTGCCGATCGTACGGCGATCCGGGCCTCTCTGCGGGCGGTACGGACGGCCCGCTGCACCGAACGTCGGGAGTGGCCGATCCGGTGGCCGGTCCGCCACCGCAGGCCGGGTTTGCCGCCGGTGTCCGCGGCGGCGAGCAGCAGCCCGCCGAAGAGGCCGATGTTCTTCAGGAAGTGGATCTGGTTGTTGTTCCGCGCTCCCGGGTCGTCGTTGTTCCAGAAGGGATGCCCGGCGAGGGTCACCGGGACCAGCGTGCCGGCGAGGACCAGCGCGGCCGGCCGGGCGAACCTGCCCGTGGCGAGCATCAGCCCGGCGCCGACCTGCACCACCGCGTTGACCCGGATCAGCGTCTCCGTGTCGGTGGGGATACGCGGGCCGGCCTTCTCGAGCAGCGGGGTCACCCGGTCGGTCACCGGCTTCGCGGCCGGGACCAGCCGCCCCGGGTTCTGGAAGTTGTGCAACCCGCTGACGACGAAGATGCCGCTCAACATGGCGCGGGCGAGGGAGCGTACGGGTTTCATGGGTCAGTCATACCCCGTCACCGGCCCGGTTACCCCCGCAACCGCCGATCCGGATCGGCCCACGTGGACCTCCCCGGGCCGGTCGCCACGCCGACCCGGCGAGGTCGCGCCACGCCGATTCGAGCGACCGTCGCTGATGGACCGCCGACGAGGGGTAACGTCCCCCGCGTGACGACGCTGCGGCTGCGACCCGAGGACCCGGCCGACACCGGCGCGGTCCGTCGCGTGCTGGCCGCCGCCTTCGCCCGGCCCGACGTGGCCACGCCGCCCGAGGTGGGGCTGGTCGACGAGCTGCGCGGCAGCGACGCCTGGCTGCCGGAGCTGGCGATGGTCGCCGAGTACGGCGGCGAGGTCGTGGGATACGCCCTGCTCACCCGGGTCCGGGTGAGGTCCGACGACGCCACCGCCCCGGCACTGGCCCTCGGCCCGGTGGCGGTCGCGCCGCACCGGCGGCGGATCGGGCTCGGCACGGCGGTGGTCCAGGCTGGCCTCGACGCCGCCACCGAGCTGGGCGAGCGGCTGGTGGTCGTGCTCGGCGACCCGTCCTACTACCACCGTTTCGGCTTCGGCAGGGCCGACCGGATGGGGCTGACCAGCCCCTGGTCCGGCCTCGGCGACCCCTGGCAGGCGCTGGTGCTCCCGCCGACCACCGGCGGCGAAGGGCCACCACCGCGCGGCGAGGTCCTCTTCCCCCCGCCCTGGTCGAAGGTCTGACCCCGCGCCCACCCCGCCCGTCAGGCCGGCTGGGTGCGCAGGTAGCGGCCGAAGTGGGGGACGGTGAAGGCCACCGTGCCGCGCTCGCCGGAGTAGATGAGGCCCTTCTTGATCAGCGCGTCCCGGGCTGGGGACAGGCTGGCCGGCTTGCGCCCGAGGGTGCGGGCGATCTCCGCCGTCGGGACAGCGGCGTCCATGTCGTCCCGCCCGCCGCCGTCGACCTCGCCCTCGACCAGGGACAGGGTGGCCATCGCCCGCATGTACTCGCGCTCGGCCGGGGTGGCCCGCTCGAACCGGGAGCCGAAGAAGCCGACCGCCAGCTCGGCCTCGGCCTCCGGCGCGGCGACCCGCACGTCGGCGGCGGTGATCGGCGAGCGCGGCGCGTGGTCCCAGGTCGCCTTGCCGTACGCCTGGACGAAGTACGGGTAGCCGCCGGACTTCTCGTAGAGCAGGTCGAGCGCCTTCTGCTCGTACTCGACCTCCTCGCGTTCGGCGGGCGCGCAGAGCGCCTGGTCGGCGGCGATCCGGTCGAGCCGGTCGATGCGCTGGTAGCGGAAGAGCCGCTCGGAGTACGACTTGGCGGCGCTGAGCACGGCCGGCAGGTGCGGCAGCCCGGCGCCGACCACGATCAGTGGCGCGCCCAGCTGGGACAGCTCGTGGCAGGCGGCGCAGAGCGCGGAGACGTCCTCCGCGCCGAGGTCCTGCATCTCGTCGATGAAGACGGCGATGCCGGTGCCGACGTCGGCGGCCACCGCGGCGGCGTCGGTGAGCAGCTCGACGAGGTCGATCTCGATGTCGCCGGAGTCGGCCCGGCCGCTGGCGGCGGGCACGTCGATGCCGGGCTGCCACCGGTCGCGCAGCTTCGGGGCGGCGCCGCCGCGACCGGTCGGCGCGGACCGTTGGGCGAACGCCTTCAGCACGCCGAGGAAGGCGTCGATCCGGTCCGGCGCGCGGTGCCGGGGCGCGAGTTCGCGGACGGCCATGTGCAGCGCGGCGGCGACGGGGCGGCGCAGTGACTGGTCCGGTCGCGCCTCGATCTTGCCGCTGCCCCAGAGGTGGTTGATCGCCTGGGACCGAAGGGTGTTGAGCAGCACCGTCTTGCCGACCCCGCGCAGGCCGGTGAGCATCAGGCTGCGTTCCGGCCGCCCGCGGGCGATGCGCTCCAGCACGACGTCGAAGACGTCCAGCTCGCGCCCCCGCCCGGCCAGCTCGGGCGGACGCTGGCCGGCGCCCGGAGCGTACGGGTTGCGGACCGGATCCACGCATCGCACAGTATCGGGCCGTCTAGCTGCGGGGCTAGACATCCGTAGATGGGGCTACCGGCGTGTCGGGTCGCGGCGGAAGCCGGATCCGGCGTCGAGACAAAACTAGGGCTGTCTAGCGCCCATGCTAGACAGCCCTAGTTTTGGTAATCAGCGCTTCTTCAGGCAGAGCACGTAGTCGAGGAAGTCCACCGAGTTGTCGTGCACGTAGTTCGCCGTCGACTTCGGCGCCCGGGTCTTGCACTTGTCACCGTCGCTCGTGCCCGGGATCCGCAGCAGCACCTCGTACGTGTTGGGGCCGCAGGGCACCTTCCGCAGCTCGGCGTCGGTGGACGTGCCGTCGTTGACCACGCAGTCGCCCTTGGCGAAATCGTCGTCGTCGTCCTCGCTCGGGCTCGGCTCCGCCGAACTCGGCGCCGCGCTGGGCTCGTCGGTCGGCTCGCCCGTCGGATCCGCGGGAGCGGTCGTCGCCGGGGCCGAGATCGACGGACCGTCGTCCTCGCCGGCCTGCCAGAACGCCCAGCCGGCGATCCCGAGGCACGGGCAGAGCAGGAGCACCACCACCAGGCCGATGATCAGGGCGATCTTCCCGCCGCCCTTCTTCGCCGGCGGAGCGGGCGGCGGCGTCCCGTACCCGCCGGGGGCCGGCGGCGGGGCGCCCCACTGGGCGCCGGGCGCCGGCGCGGGCGTCGGGCCGGCGGGCGGGAACGGCCCGGCCGGCGGATAGCCACCCTGCTCCGCCGACGGCTGACCCCCCGCCGGGGGCGGATACCCGGCCCCGGAGGTGGGCGGCGGCGGGTAGCCCGACCCGGAGGTCGGGGGCTGCGGCGGGTAGGCCGGTCCGGGGGCCGGAGGCTGGCTCCACATCGGCGTGGTCGGCGGCTCGGCGGCCGGGCCGGGCTGGCCCCACTGCGGGGCGGCGGGCGGCTCGCCACCCGGCCGCGGCTGGCCCCACTGCGGGGCGGACGGCGGTTCGCCGCCGGGCTGCGGCTGGCCCCACTGCGGGGCGGGAGGCGGCTCCGCGGCGGCCGCCGGCGGCTGCCCCCACTGGGGCAGCGTCGGGTCGATGGGCGGCAGGCCCCCGGGATTGTCGGCCGGGCGCTGGTAGGGGTCGTCCGGCTGGCCGGGTGATCCGTAGGTTGTCATCTCTTCCCCAGGGGTGCGGTGGTTCAGCGCTGCTTGAGGCACAGCACGAAGTCGAGGGTGTCCAGCTCGCTGTCGAAGAAATACCAGTTGGTGTAGCCGTCGACCTTGGCGCACTTGGCCGCGGCGTCCTTCTCGCCGCTGGTCGCGCCGTCGATCCGGCGTAGCACCTCGTACGTCTGCGGGCCGCAGTCACTGACCAGCAGCTTGGGCTTGCCGCCGGTCGGACCGTCGTTGCGTACGCACTGCCCCGCCTCGACGAAGCGGGGGTCGGTGGAGGACTCGGGTGCCGGGGCACTGGGCGCCGGGGCGCTCGCGGGTGCCTCCGGCACCCCGGAACCGGCGATGGGCGCCGGCCCGCTCGGCGTGGCCAGCGGCGCCTCGTCGTCCTGGCCGAGCAGGTAGAACACCGCCGCGCCGCCGACGAGGACCAGTACCGCCACCGCCGTCAGCACCGCGGCCACCGGCCCCCGGGCGCGCCGGCGTTCCGGCGGCGACGTGGCACCCGGCGCGTACGGGGAGGGGGTCGCGGAGCCGGGCCAGGAGGCGTACGGCGGCGCGGCGGGACCGTGGTCGTAGGCGGGAGGCGGTGCCCCCTGCTGGTACGGCCCCGGTCCGTGACCCGGGTTGCCCCGCCGGTACGGCTGGCCGCCGTACCCGGGCTCCGGCGGTGGGTACGTGGCGTGCGGATCGTCCCACCCGCCGCGCCCGGGCGAGGCGGCCGACGGGCCGTACGCCTCGTCCGGCTGCCGCCCACGCCACGGTGCCGGGTCCCCCCGACCCGGTGGTGGTCCGTAGTTCGCCATGCACGTCTCTCCCGCGTGAGTGGTGAGAGGCCGGCCACCAACGAGGGACGCCGACGCCCAGGCCACCGTAGCGTGTCCACCGATGAGACCACGCCCACCGATTCCGTCACCGGCCGCCGAGCCGTCCACCGGGACCGTCCCGGGCGCCGGGGTGCGTCGGGCGGCCGCCGCCACGCCGGCCCTGGTCTGGACCGCCCTGCTGCTGGTCTACGTCGTCTGGGGCTCCACCTACCTCGGCATCAGGATCGCCGTGGAGTCGATGCCGCCGCTCGGCTCGGCGGCCGCCCGGTTCGCCGCCGCCGGTCTGGTGCTGGCGATCGTGCTGCGGCTGCGCCGGGGCCCGGGCGCGCTGCGGGTCGACCGGCGGCAGCTCGGCTCGGCCGCGCTGGTCGGGGTGCTGCTGCTGGCCGGCGGCAACGGGCTGGTGGTGCTCGCCGAGTCCGGCCCGCCGGGCGTCGCGGTGCCCTCCGGGACCGCCGCGCTGCTCGTGGCCACCGTCCCGCTGCTGGTGGTGCTGCTGCGTACGGCCACGGGCGACCGGCCCCGGTTCTGGACGCTGGCCGGGGTGACGCTGGGCTTCGTCGGCCTGGTGCTGCTCGTGCTGCCGACCGGCGGGGCGGACGCCGTACCGCTCGCCGGCGCGCTGACCATCGTCGCAGGCGCCGCCAGCTGGTCGATCGGCTCGTTTCTCTCCGGACGGATCCGGATGCCCGCCGACCCGTTCGTCGCCACCGTCTACGAGATGTTCGCCGGGGCGGCGGCACTCGCCGTCCTCGCCGTGGGGCGCGGCGAGCTGAGCGGCTTCGACCCGGGCCAGGTGACCGGCCGGTCGTGGCTCGCGCTCGCGTACCTGATGCTGGCCGGCTCCCTGGTCGCCTTCACCGCGTACGTCTGGCTGCTGCACCACGCCCCGATCTCGCTGGTCGCGACGTACGCCTATGTCAACCCGGCGGTCGCGGTGGCGCTCGGCGCGCTGTTCGTCGCGGAGCCGGTCACCGCGCAGGTGCTGCTCGGCGGCGCGGTCATCGTCGCCGGGGTCGCCCTCGTCGTGAGCACCGAGAGACCCCGACGTCCTGCCCAGGGGACCGCGCCGGAGCCGTCCCGCCGGTAGCGTCCGGCCCGTGTCGGGCGGGCTGGTGGCGTGCGCGGCGCTGCTCGGCGGCGTCGCCGGCCTCGCCGCGCTCCGGGTCGCCCGCCGCTGGACGGGCCGACCGGCGTCGATCCGGCCCGGGCCCGCCGTCGGGGCAGTGGCGTCCGTCGCGACGGGCCAGCCGGGTCGGCCGGCCGACCGCGGTGGGCCGCCGGCCCCCGCCCGGGCCGCCGGCATCAGCCCGTCCACCGGGTTCGGCGCGGTCGCCGGGGCGGTGGTGGGCGCGGTCGTGTTCGCCGGGCTCGCGGCGGCCCTCGGCGGCGACCCCGTCCTGCCGGCCTTCCTCGGGCTGGCGGCGGTGGGGCTGGTGCTGGCCGTGGTCGACCTGGCCTGCCTGCGGCTGCCCGACCCGCTGGTGGGCGCGGCCGCGCTGGTCGTCGCCGTCGGCCTGACCGGCGCGGCGCTGCTGACGGGGGCCCCGGAGCGGCTGCTCGGCGCGGTGGCGGGGGCCGCGCTCTGCTTCGCCGCGCACGCGCTGCTGGCCCTGTTGCCCGGCTCGCGGCTGGGCTTCGGCGACGTGAAGCTCGCCGCCGTGCTGGGCCTGCCGCTCGGCTGGCTGGGCTGGTCGCCGCTGGCGCTCGGGCTGCTCCTGCCGCACCTGCTCAACGGCGTGGTGGTGCTCGCCCTGCTGGCCGCCGGCAGGGTGTGCCGGGACACCCCTCTCCCACTCGGCCCGGCCCTCCTCGCCGGCGCCTGGCTCGCCACCCTCACCCCCTGACCCGCGCGTTTCCTCAGATGAGGCGGAGTTGGCGGTCTTGGGGGCGGCGGGGTTGGGCTTCGCCGAAGCGTTCGAAGAGGCCCGGGTCGATGGCGTCGAGGAACGGCGACGGGGAGCACTCGCGTTCGTTGCCGTGCCGGCTGCGGCGGGCGGCGTGGGTGACGTACAGGCGGTCCTGGGCCCGGGTCAGCCCCACGAAGAAGAGCCGTCGCTCCTCGGCGATCGCGTCGTCGTCGGGCGTGCTGCCGGGCCAGCGCAGCGGGAGCAGCCCGTCCTCGGCGCCGACCAGGAAGACGACCGGGAACTCCAGCCCCTTCGCGGCATGCAGGGTGAGCAGGGTGACTGCCTCGGCGCGCGGGTCGAGGGCGTCCACCTCCGCGCCGGTGGCGAGCTGGGACAGGAACAGCGGCAGGTCGTCGCCGCAGCGGCGGGCCAGCGGGGTGAGCAGGTCGACCGCCGCCCGGACGTCCTCCGGGCGGACCGCGCCGGCGCCGTCCAGCGTCGGCACGGCGAAGCGCTCCGCCAGCACCTGACCGGCCAGCCGGACGCGGGCGGCCAGCGAGCCGTCGAGCCCGTCCGCGTGCCGCAGCTCGCGGGCGATCGCCGCCACCCCCGGCCGGTCCCGCAGCCGGTCGTGCGAGCGCTTCTGGACCGGGATGTTGGCCCGCGCCAGCGCGTCCACGATCGGTGCGGCCTGCGCGTCCGTGCGGTAGAGCACCGCGATGTCGGAGAAGGAGAGCGAGGTCGACCGGCCGTCGATCCGCCCCGAGTCGAGCGACCGGTGGGAGAGACCGCCGACCAGCTCGTCGATGGTGCGTACGACGAAGTCGGCCTCGTCGGCGACGGAGGCCGCGGGGTAGCGGCCGACCAGCGGGGCCTCCGGGTCGAGCCGGGCCGGGTCGAGCCGGCGGCCCCGGACCAGCGACGACGGCGCGATCGCCTGCACCGCGGCGGCCAGGATGGGGGCCGAGGAGCGGTAGTTGCGGTTCAGCCGCACCAGCCGGGCGTCGGTGAAGTCCTGCGAGAAGCGCAGGAAGTAGCCGACGTCGGCGCCCCGGAAGGAGTAGATGGCCTGGTCCGGGTCGCCGATCGCGCAGAGGTTGCCGTCGGCGGGGCTGAGCAGGCGCAGCAGCTCGTACTGCACCTCGTCGACGTCCTGGTACTCGTCGACGAAGATCCACCGCCAGCGCTCCCGGTAGCGCTGCACCAGCTTCCGGTCGGCCCGCAGCAGCGCGACCGGCAGGGTGAGCAGCTCGTCCAGGTCGACCAGGTCCTGCTTGCGCAGCAGCGCCGCGTAGCCGGCGTCGTCGGCGCCGGCCTCGGCACGGGCCTCCGCCCGCTGGGCGTCGTCGGCGATCCGGAAGTCCGCCGGCAGGCCGGCGGCGTCGGCGTTCTCCCGCAGGATGGTCAGGCCCAGCGAGTGGAAGGTGCCGACCGTGACGTCCTCGGCGACCGGCCCGAGCAGGCCGTCCAGGCGGTGCCGCAGCTCCTCGGCGGCCCGCCGGGTGAACGTGATCGCCAGGCACTGCTCCGGGAAGACGTTCAGCTCGGCGCAGAGGTAGGCGATCCGGTGGGTCAGCGTCCGGGTCTTGCCGGTGCCGGGCCCGGCGACGATGAGCAGCGGCCCGCCGGGCGCGGAGGCGGCCACCCGCTGCATCGCGTCCAGCCGGTCCAGCAGGCCGGTGCCGACCTCCTCCATGCCCGCGAGCATCGGCTCGAACGGCTCGTGCGGCGAGGGCGCCGGCGCGATCGGGGGCGGCGGCGTGGCCGGCGCGGCCTTGCGCTTCGGCTCGGCCTTGGCCACCGCCGGGCGCTTGGCCCGCGGCTTCGGCGCCGGCTCCGCGGGGGTGCGCTGCGCCGGCACGGGTACGTCGAAGAGGGTCTCCTGCGCCGTCGCCGCGCCGCCGCCCAGCTCGGCCGGGTCGAACAGGGTGATGACGCCGTACTCGCCGTCGTAGCCGGGGACCCGGCGGACGTCGCCCCGGCGCAGCCGGCCGATGCCCTCGGCGAGCAGTTCCCCGCCGACCCGGCCGATCTCGTCGAGCGGGGTGGTGGTGAGGATCTCCAGCTCCGGGCCGAGCGCGGCGAGCAGGTCGTTGAGCTTCCCCTCGACCTTCTTCGAGCGGGCGCCCACCTTGTTGATCTCGCCGAGGACCTCGGCCAGCGGCACGAGGTGGGTGACGTCCCTGGCGTGCGGGGGCCGGTGCCCCGCCGGACGGTCGGCCAGCTCCTCCACCCGGCTCAGCACGCCGACGGTCAGCGGCTTGTCGCACTCCGGGCAGCGCCCGCCGGCGGCCCGGGTCCGCTCCGGGGACCAGTTGACCCCGCAGAGCCGGTGCCCGTCCGCGTGGTACTTGCCCTCCTCGGGGAAGAACTCGATGGTCCCGGCCAGCCCGTCGCCGGTGCGCAGCGCGTCCCGGACGGCGAAGTAGTCCCGGGCGGTGGCGAAGACGGTGGCCTCCCGGGCCAGGGCGGGCGGCGAGTGGGCGTCCGAGTTCGACACGAGCTGGTAGCGGTCCAGGCTGCCGACCCGCCAGTTCATCTCGGGGTCGGAGGAGAGGCCGGTCTCCACCGCGAAGACGTGGTCGGCGAGGTCGGCGTAGCAGTCGGCGATCGCGTCGAAGCCGGACTTCGAGCCCAGCGCGGAGAACCACGGCGTCCAGATGTGCGCGGGCACCAGGTAGCCGTCGGCGCTGGCCTCCAGGGTGATCTCCAGCAGGTCCCGCG
The DNA here is from genome assembly GCF_040639595.1 of Micromonospora sp. NPDC023814. Classification (NCBI taxonomy): domain Bacteria; kingdom Bacillati; phylum Actinomycetota; class Actinomycetes; order Micromonosporales; family Micromonosporaceae; genus Micromonospora; species Micromonospora sp. NPDC023814. The sequence continues at coordinate 28,595 of NZ_JBFAAF010000026.1, read as the reverse complement.
AGTCCAGGCCGAGGATCGGCCGGCCGTCCGAGCCGAGGTTGCCGATCCGCCCGAGCGCCGTGTTGAACCGGGCCACCGCGTCCAGGTCGGGCAGGTAGATCAGGTGGTGCACCTTGCGGGTGCGGTCGTCCCGCTTGTAGATCGTGGAGATCTCCACGCTGAGCATGAAGCGGACCGGGTCCGTCTCCGCCTCGCTGGCCAGCCGGGGCGGCAGCCGGCGGGCGACGTCCCGCTCCGCCTCCGGGCTGAGCCGGTACAGGCCGGGCTCGGCGGGGTGCAGGGTCTCGCGCAGGTGGTCGTACCAGGCGGGGTGGGTGAAGTCGCCGGTGCCGAGCACGCCGATGCCCTTGCGCCGAGCCCACCAGGCGAGGTTGGGCAGGGTGAGATCGCGGCTGCACGCGCGCGAATACTTCGAGTGGATGTGCAGATCCGCGACGAATGGCGGGAGGCCACCGGAGGGTGCGGCGCTGAACGGAGGCACGCCGCATCCTGTCACGCCCGCTCGATTACCCGCCGGTCGCCACGCAGACCCGTGACCTGAGCGTCCGGTGCTGGACAAGCCGTCTGCCCCGCGCTATGGGTCAGCGGGCGCGGAGCTCGACCAGGGTGACCTGCGGCTCCGCGCCGACGCGCACCGGCGGGCCCCAGAAGCCGGCGCCGTTGGTGACGTACACCTGGGTGCCGTCGACCTCGCCGAGGCCGGAGACCACCGGCTGCTGGAGCTTCACCAGGAGGTTGAACGGGACCATCTGGCCGCCGTGGGTGTGCCCCGAGAGCTGGAGGTCGACGCCGAACTTCGCCGCCTCCACCGCGGCCACCGGCTGGTGGGCGAGCAGCACCACCGGGCGGCTCGGGTCGCGGTCGCCGAGCGCCGCCGCGTAGTCCGCCGGGGCGGCCAGCCCGGTGCCGGCGGCGGTGACGTCGTTGACCCCGGCCAGGTCGAGTACGCCGCCCCGGGCCTGGATCTCCGTCCGCTCGTTCTGCATCACCCGCAGCCCGAGCCGGTCCACCTCCTGGACCCACTCCTCGACGCCGGAGTAGTACTCGTGGTTGCCGGTGACGAAGTAGCTGCCGTGCCGGGAGCGCAGGCGGCGCAGCGGCTCGGCCGCCTCGCCCAGCTCGGCCACCGAGCCGTCGACCAGGTCGCCGACGACCGCGACGATGTCGGCGTCCAGGCGGTTGATCGCGGCGACGATCCGCTCGGTGTGGGCCCGGCCGCGCAGCGGGCCGAGGTGGATGTCGGAGACGGTGGCGATCCGCAGGCCGTCCATGCTCCGGGGGAGCTTGGCGAGCGGGATCTGCACCCGGTCGAGCCGCGGCGGGCCGAGCGCGGTGCGGATGCCGTACCCGGTGAGGCCCGTCGCGGTGAGCCCGGCGAAGATCGCCGCCCCGCGGGCGAGCAGCAACCGGCGGGCCGGGTCGTGGTCCGGCTGCGCGACCGCGTCGGCGGCCGGCGGATCGGCCGGCCCCGTCGCGCCGACCAGGGCGGGCTCGGGCGCGGCGGCGGTGGGCTCCGCGGCGACGACCCGGCGGCGCAGCACCAGCCGGGCCACCACCATCGGCACCTCCAGCGCCACGAGCAGCACCAACAGGTAGAACATGACGGCGAGCCAGAGGTAGCCCGGCCACGCGAGCCAGTAGAGGCCCGCCTGGGTGCCGGCCATGGTCGCCGGTACGAGCAGCGCCAGCACCAGTGCGGTGATCCCGCCGATCCGCCGCCAACGCCCCGGGGTGGTGGTGTCGCGCACCAGCCGCTTCCAGAGGTAGAGGTGGATCAGGCCGGTGATCAGCGCCATGGTGGCCACGAAGGCCAGTGCCGCCAGCATGTGTGCGCCTCCCTCAGCCGCCCGCGAAGGGGGGCAGGACGTCGATCGTGGCCCCGGCCGGTAGCGGTGCCCGACGATCATGGCAGGTCACGCCGTCGACCAGGAAACTCGCCACCCGCAGCACGGCGGCGAGCTGCTCGCCGTGCCGCTCGGCGAGTCCCACGACGAGTTCGTCGAGGCAGCCGCCGGGTGCCGTCTCCTCGGGCCGGCCGGCGGCGGCCCGCGCCCCGGCGAAGTATCGGACGGTCAGCGACGCCTCGACGTCGGCACCCTCGGCCGGTGTCCCGGTGCGGGCCGTGTCCGCCTGGGCCGGTGTCCCGGTGCGGGCCGGCCGCGTCGGTTCGGTCACGGTCATCCTCCGATGGCCGACATCGGCCGGGCCGGCTGGAGGAAGGCCGGGTCGTCGATGCCGTGCCCGGCCCGCTTGCCCCACATCGCCGTGCGCCAGCGCCGGGCCAGTTCGTCGTCGTCCGCCCCGGCCCGCAGCGCGCCGCGCAGGTCGGACTCCTCGGTGGCGAAGAGGCAGGCGCGAACCTGCCCGTCGGCGGTGAGTCGGGTGCGGTCACAGTCGCCGCAGAACGGCCGGGTGACGCTGGCGATCACGCCGACCCGGGCCGGGCCGCCGTCGACCAGCCAGGTCTCGGCCGGGGCGGCGCCGCGTTCCGCCGGGTCGGGGGTCAGGGCGAACTCGCCGTTCAGGCGAGCGAGGATCTCGGCGGCGGTGACCATGGTGTCGCGGTCCCAGCCGTGCTGGGCGTCCAGCGGCATCTGCTCGATGAACCGCAGCTCGTAGCCGTGGGTCAGGGCGAAGCGGAGCAGCGCGGGCGCCTCGTCGTCGTTGACGCCGCGCATCAGCACCGTGTTGACCTTGACCGGGGTCAGCCCGGCGGCGGTGGCTCCGGCGAGCCCGGCCAGCACGTCGGGGAGACGCCGGCGCCGGGTGAGCCGGGCGAACCGCTCCGGGTCCAGGGTGTCCAGCGAGACGTTCACTCGGTCCAGCCCGGCGGCGCGCAGCGCGGGGGCGAGCCGGTCCAGCCCGATGCCGTTGGTGGTCAGGGAGATCCGGGGACGCGGTTCCAGCGCCGCCACGGCGGCCACGATGCCGACCAGCCCGGGCCGGATCAGCGGCTCCCCGCCGGTGAACCGCACCTCGGTCACCCCGAGCCGCCGCACCGCGACCCCGACCAACCGGACGATCTCGTCGTCGTCGAGCAGTTGCGGGCCCGCCAGCCAGGGCAGCCCGTCGGCCGGCATGCAGTAGGTGCAGCGCAGGTTGCACTTGTCGGTCAGCGACACGCGCAGGTCCCGGGCGACGCGGCCGTACCGGTCGACGAGGACGCCATCGGTCGGTGGGGCGGCGTTCACCCGTCGACCGTAGCGCGCACCAGCGCCGACCGGGCGGTGCGGGCGACCGCATCGCGGTACGCCCCACCGAACAGGGCGGTGTGCACCAGCATCAGGTGGAGCTGGTGCAGCGGCTCCCGCTCCCGCCACCCGTCGGCCGGCGGCCACGCCTCCGCGTACGCGGCGAGGATCCGGTCCAGGTGGGGCGCGCCGCCGAAGAGCGCCAACTGCGCCAGGTCCGTCTCCCGGTGCCCGCCGTGCGCCGCCGGGTCCACCAGCCAGGCCCGGTCGTCGGCCCCCCAGAGCACGTTGCCCGGCCAGAGGTCGCCGTGGATGCGGGCCGGCGGCTCGTCCCCGCCGAACTCGCCGATCCGGTCGACGACCTCCTCGACCAGCCCGGCCTCCGCGCCGGTCAGCGCGCCGCCGTCGACCGAGCGGCGCAGGTAGGGGACCAGCCGGCGCTCGGCGAACCAGCGCGACCACGGGCCGTCGTCCGGCGTGTTGTCCTGCGGGAGGGCCCCGATGAACCCGGCCCACTCGGCCCCGAAGGCCGGCGCGCCGGCCCGGTGCAGCCCCGCCAGCTCCCGGCCGAACCGTTCGGCCGCCTCGGGCGTCGGCTCGCCGGGCTCGACCCAGTCGAGTGCCAGCAGCTCCGGCAGCGCCACGACCACCTCCGGCACCGCGACCGCGCCCGCCTCGCGCAGCCAGCGCAGGCCCGCCGCCTCGGCGGCGAAGAAACCCTCCGGCAGCGACCGGCCGGACCCCTCCGGCCAGGTCTTGGCGAAGACGGAGTGGCCGTCGTCCAGGGTCAGCCGGGAGGCGGCGCAGATGTCGCCGCCGGAGACGGGCGTCTCCCGGATCCGCTGGTGGGTCAGGAAGGTCGGCAGGTGCTCCGGATGCGCCCGCAGGTACGCCAGATCCATGACGGCAACGTAGCCGCTTCACCCTCACCGCGCGTCGTTCACGCCGCAGGTTTCCCGGTGAGCTGCGACGATACTCTCCGTGTCTGTGGATAACCCGTGTGTCGTCCACAGGGTCAGCCGGCCGGTGCGCCCGCGCCGCAGGCTGCGGGCATGACCTCGACCGACCGCCCCCGGCTCGCCGTCCGTTCCCCCGCCGACCTCATCGCCGCCGTGCCGTACCTGCTCGGCTTCCACCCGGCCGACAGCGTGGTCGTGGTCGCCATGCGGGGCCGCCGGATCACCTTCGCCGCCCGCGCCGACCTGCCCGACCTGGCAGACCCGCACGATCCCGCCCGGCACCTCGCCGGCGTCATCGCCCGGCAGGGCGCCGAGACCGCCACGGTCCTGGGTTACGGCCCGGCCGCCCGGGTCACCCCCGCCGTCGACGCCGTGCGCGCCGCGCTGGCAGTGGCCGGGCTGCCCGTGCTCGACGCCCTCCGCGTCACCGAGGGGCGCTACTGGTCGTACGTCTGCACGGAGCCGGAGTGCTGCCCGCCGGAGGGCACCCGCTTCGACCCCGGGGCCAGCCAGGTCAGCGCGGCGGCCGTCTTCGCCGGCCAGGTCGCCCTGCCCGACCGGGCCGCCCTCGTCGCCCAGGTCGCCCCGGTCGACGGCCCGGGCCGGGTGGCGATGCGCCGGGCCGCCGTCCGTGCCGAGCGGCGCCTGGCGGCCCTGCTCGACAAAACGCCCCCGGCGGAGCTGCGCGACGGGCGGGCGGTCCGGGCCGCCGGGGTGGCGGCGGTACGCGGCGCGTTGCGCCGGTACCGGCGGGGGCAGCGGCTCGGCGACGACGAGGTCGCCTGGCTGAGCCTGCTGCTGGCCCACGTCACCGTCCGGGACCACGCGTGGGAGCGCACGGACGGGCGGGACGAGGACATCGCGCTCTGGACCGACGTGCTGCGCCGGGCCGAGCCGGAGCTGATCGCCGCGCCGGCGGCGCTGCTGGCGTTCGCGGCCTGGCGGGCGGGGCAGGGGGCACTGGCGGCGGTGGCCCTGGAACGGGGTCTGGCCGAGCACCCCGACCACTCGCTGGCGCTGCTCCTCGACGACCTGCTCCGCCGGGGCGTGCCACCGTCCGCGTTGGACGGCTGGCCGGCGGTCGCACTGCCCGGCGTGCTACGCCGCAGGCGCACCCGTCGGGGCCCCCGTTGACCCGCCGGCGGGCCGGTGCCTGGCGGCCCGGGTCATCCCCGGGCGGGAAGCCGCCGGTCCAGCCAGGAGAGCAGGGCCTGCTCGTACTGCGGGCTGACCCCGGCCAGGTCGTCGGCCTCGTCCACCGTGGGCGCGTGGTCGAAGCCGGTCAGCCGGGCGACAGTCAGCTCGGCGGCGCGGGCGGCCCGGCGCCACACCGCCAGACTCTCCTCGATCGGTATCCAGGCGTCGGTCTCGCCGTAGCAGAGCAGCACCGGGCAGGACAGCTCCGCGAAGACCGGCTCCGGGTCGAAGTCGATGTCGGCCCAGGCGCCCGGCTCCGGCACCTCGCGCGGCAGGAACGCCAGCGGAAACCAGGGCCGCTCGACGGCCGCGTCCAGCTCCGCCTGGACGACCGAGCGGGGCAGCTCGCCGCGCAGGTACGTCTCTGCGACCCGACGCAGCCGGCCCAGGTGGGCGAGGTCGGCGTCGCCGTACCCGTGGCGGCGAAGCTGCTCGGCGGTGGCGTACCGCATCTGCCGGGCGGGGCTGACGCCGGAGCACCCGACGAGCACGAGGAAGTCGACCCGGTGCCGGCTCGCGGTCAACGCGGCTGCCCAAGCCCCCTGGCTGAACCCCCACAGCCCGACGGGGACGTCGCCGACCTGCCGGCGCAGCACGTCGAGGGCCGCAGCCGCGTCGTCGGCCTGGGCGGTCAGCGGCACGTCGTGACCGTCGACCCGGGGGCGCCGGTCGTAGCGCAGCACCGCGATGCCGGCCGGCGGCAGCAGCCGGGCCAGATGCTCGTAGTGGAAGTGGGACCGCGTGCCGGCGTGGGAGCCGTGCAGCACGGCGAGGGCTCCCCGGGCCGGCCCGGCCGGCAGGTCCAGGATGGCCGGAAGTTGCTGCTCGCCGACGCCCAGTTCCATGCCGGGCAGTCAACCACGGACCAGCCGCGTTCCTCTCGCCCATCGTGCCCGGTCGGAGCGGCCGCATGCCGGCAGGACGTCGTGCGGCCGGCCGCCACACCGTTCGTCCCGGCGACGACGGTCTCGGTTCGCGCCGTGCGGAGACGCTGAGTGCGGGGGCGATCAGGCCCGTTCGGCGACCCGAGCGACGAACGCGCGCCACGCCGCCGGCCCGAAGGTGAGGGCTGGGCCGGCCGGGTCCTTCGAGTCGCGTACGGCGACGACGCCAGGAAGGTTGTCGGCGACCTCGACGCAGTTGCCGCCGTTCGAGCTGCTGCGGGTGGCCTTGCGCCACCGCGCGCCGGTCAGGTCAGCCATGATCTTGCCTCTAGGAAGTCGATGGATTGGTTTCGCGGGAGAGCGACCGATCTCACGGTATCCCACACGGCCCACAGCGGAGCAAGGTCATTAGTGATACGTCCAGTTGCCTGATCATCCAGGTAGCCGACATCCTCACCGTCCCCCGTTGTGGCGATCACGAAGGGTCCCGCCTGCCCTGGATGGAGACCCGCGTCCAGCGGAAGGACATGCACCATGACGTTAGGTCGCTCGGCCATCGCTGCCAGGTGGTCGAGCTGCGGCACCATGACTGCCGGCGCACCTCGGCGCAACGCTGCCTCATCGATCACGAAGACTGCGAGGGGCGGGCGGGGCCTCTCAAACACCGCAGCCTGCCGCCGTAGCCGCGTCTCGACGTAGCCGTCTGCGTCGGCTATGAGGGGACCACTAGCGAGGACCGCGCGGGCGTACTCCTCGGTCTGAAGTAGTCCGGGAATGACGGTCGACTCATAGCACCGCAGCCCAGCCGCTTCGCGCTCGATGTCGGTCCATGGCTGGAACCATGCCGGCTCGCGGCGCCTCAGTGCGTCCGGCCAAAGCTCCTCTATGTCCTTGTTCAGGATTTCGGCGACCCGGGCACGGTGACGGGTCTGCGGAATTCGTCCCTGGCTCACCCACCGGGCGGCCGTCTTCGGATCAACGCCGACTTGAGCTGCAAGGCTCTCGGCAGTCTCACCGGCCTTCGCCATCGCTACCTGTACCGCCCGGTTCATCCCCATCCCTCACGCGAACGTCCCGAATGATCTGGGTACAGACTGCTACGCGGTGTCACTGTCTGACAACGTTCGGCAAGGTGCTTTGTAGACGGCGCGAGCCGGTGGAGGCACCCGAAGCCCGCCGGTCGTGCCGGCGAGGGGGCCGCCACCGGGCGAGCATCCGTGGCGGCCCCCTCCTCCAGCCGACGGACGAAGGGAAAGACGGTGAGCCCGCGAGAGATCGCCTCCGGCGACGTCCTGTACCTGACCCGATCCGCGAGCCCTCAGTTCGTCCGCCCGATCACCGTGCGTGTGATCCGCGTCCTGACCGACTGGCACACGTACCACGGATGGTGCTGGATCGACGTCTACGAGTTGAATGCGCGCGGCGATGCCGTGGACCGGCGCTCGCTGTACGTGCGGTGCGAGGGGGTGCGCCGGCGTACGACGTCCCCGGCCGCTGCCCCGGCCCGCCGCCCGATCTCCCGCGTACGGGTGACGGCGTGAGTCGGCGGCGCCCCGAGCACCTGCCCACCCGGCCCACCTGGCGCTGCGCGGCCTGTGGGATCGCCTGGCCGTGTTCCGCCGCGAAGTTGCGGCTGCTCGCCGAGTACCGGACGGACCGGCCGGCCCTGCTGGTTCACCTGGCGACCCTCCAAGCGGAGGCGGGCGAACAGCTCGCGGCGTCGGACCGCGCCCCGGCACCGGGCGACCTGACCGAGCGCTTCACCGGGTGGGCGCGGGCCCGCGGTTAGCCGGTACGCGGGTGGTCTCATGGACGGGGCAGCTCGACAGCGTTCCACCATGCACCCCAGACAGGGGCATCCGTCGAAGGATGTAGCGGACGTTCGTCCCGCGGGGCGACTCGACCGGTCCCGGGCCGCCTGGGTCCTCGGCATCGCCGGCTTCCTGCTGGCCCGGGACGCCGCCGTCCGGTTGGGGCTGTTCGACACGTGGCTCAGGTGGTGACCCGCCGGGGGTGGGCGTAGACGTTCATGGTCCGGTCGCGCAGGAAGCCCACCAGGGTCAGCCCGGCCTCCTCGGCCAGGTCCGCCGCCAGGCTGCTCGGCGCGGAGACCGCCGCGAGCAGCGGCACGCCGGCCATCCACGCCTTCTGGGTCAGCTCGAAGCTCGCCCGCCCGGAGACCAGCAGCACGTGCCCGGCCAGCGGCAGCCGCCGCTCGCGGACCGCCCAACCGATCACCTTGTCGACCGCGTTGTGCCGGCCGACGTCCTCACGCAGCACGACCAGCTCGCCGGCCGCCGTGAACAGGGCCGCCGCGTGCAGCCCGCCGGTGCGGTCGAAACCGCGCTGCGCCGCCCGCAGCCGGTCCGGCAGTTCGGCCAGGACCGCCGCCGGCACGGTCAGCGGGTCGTCACCCACCGCGAAGACGGACCGGGTACGCACGGCGTCGATGCTCGCCTTGCCGCACACCCCGCAGGAGCTGGTGGTGTAGAAGTTCCGGGCCGGGTCGGTGGCGGGCTCGGGCACGCCGGGTGCGAGCACCACGTCCACCACGTTGTACGTGTTGGGCGTCTCCGCGCCGGCGCAGAGCTGCGCGGTGTGCACGTCGTCGGCGGCACGGATCAGCCCCTCGGTGAGCAGGAAGCCGATCGCCAGGTCCAGATCCTCGCCGGGCGTACGCATGGTCACCGCGAGCGGCCGTCGCCGGCCGGGGCCCGCCGCACCGACCCGGATCTCCAGCGGCTCCTCCACGGCGAGGGCGTCCTGCCGGCGTAGCGAGGTGCGGCCGGTGTCCGCCGCGTCGAGGTCGACGCGGAGCACGCCGCGTCGGTGAGTCGCCCGTCCCATCCCGCCATCCTGCACCCCGTGCCCGGGCCGCCGTGCGGCTACCGTGGCCGGGTGGACGCGTACGCGGCGGTGGTGCTGGCCGGCGGGGCCGCCCGCCGGATGGGCGGCGTGGACAAGCCCGCCCGGGTGGTCGGCGGCCGGCCCATGCGGGACCGGGTGCTGGCCGCCGTCGCCGACGCCGCCCCGCGCATCGTGGTCGGCCCGGCCGGGCCGGTGCCCGCCGGGGTGCGGGTGACCCGGGAGGAGCCGCCGGGCGGGGGCCCCGTCGCCGCCGCCGCTGCGGGGCTGGCCCTGCTCGACCCCGGTACGCCGGTGGTCGCCCTGCTCGCCGCCGACCTGCCCCTGCTCACCCGTGCCGCCGTCGGCGGGCTGCTCGACCGGCTCGACGCCGATCACGACGGCGCCTGCTACGTCGACCAGGACGGGCGGCGGCAGACGCTCTGCGGGGTGTGGCGGGTGGCCCCGCTGCGCGCCGCCCTGGACCGCCTCGCCGCCGAGCGGGCCGCCCCCGAGCCGGCCGCCGCCCCTGAGCCGGCCGCCGCCCCTGAGCCGGCCGCCGCTCCCGGGCCGGCCACCCGTGCCGGGCGGGGCGGCGCCGCGCCGCTCGCCGGGGCGCCGATCCGGGCCCTGCTGGCCGGGCTGCGGGTCCGCGAGGTGCCGTGGACCGGTGCCGGCCCGCCGCCCTGGTTCGACTGCGACACTGACGAGGACGTACGCCGGGCGGAGGAGTGGGCGCGATGACGGTGATGGACGACTGGGTGACGGCGGCCTGTGCCGAGCTGGGTCTCGACCCCGCCCAGGTGCCGGTGCCGGCCGTGCTCGACCTGGCGAAGGACGTGGCGCACCAGGTGCTGCGGCCGGGCGCGCCCGTCACCGCGTACCTCCTCGGGCTGGCGGTCGGCCGGGGCGCGGACCCGGCGGGCGCCGCGGCCCGGCTCAGCGCGCTGGCCGCCTCGTGGCCGGTCGAACTGGGCGCCGAACGCCCCGGCGGGGGCCCCGCCTGAGGTCGTTGTCCGATCACTGTCGGGCTGATTCGTCCCTCCGGTTCCGTGGGTAGGGTGACCTGGACGGACGGAGGCGATCATGACGGCAGACCACCCCTCGGCGCCGAACGGTGACACGCCCGGCACCCTGCCGGCACACCACGAGCCGATCCTGCTCGACGAGCCCACCACGGCCGACCTGCGGGCGAAGGTGACCCAGGCGTGGCGGGAGTTCGCGCGGGCGTTGGCCGAGCGGCTGGCGGCGCTGCCGACGGGCACGCACGTCGAGCTGACGCTCGACCCCACCGCCTCCGGCACCGGCGACGCGGTCTACTCCGTCAGCATCGACGTCGGCGAGGAGGGCCGGCTGGCGGCCCGCGCGGTCGGCAACGCCACCCTGCCGCAGGGCTACCGGCTGGACCGGGCCGCGGTGGCGGACATGATCGCCCTCGGCTGGTCGCCGCCCGGCGTGGTGGCGGGCTCCGGCGAGCACTTCGGGCTGGACGGCAACACCGCCGACGCCACCCGGCTGGCGGCCCTGATCACCCGGACGCTGCGCGACGTCTACGGCGCCCCGCACCCCGCCTTCCTCGTCTACCTGATCCACGACGCCGAGGGGGAGCCGCTGCCGGTGGAGCCGCTGGGCACCGCGCGCAGCGACTTCGGCCCGGACCGCGACGTGGAGGCCGACCTGGACGAGGCGCTCGCCGCGGCGACCGCCGCCCAGGCCCCGGAGGGCGACGTGGCCGCGCTCGCCGAGCGGGTCCGCACGGTCGTCTCGACCATGCTCAAGTCGGACTCGGACCGGTTGCAGGTCGACTCCGACGGCGACATCAACATCCGCGCCGGCTCGGCGATGGTCTTCGTCCGGGTCCGCGACAACCCGCCGCTGGTGGACGTCTTCTCCCCGGTGCTCACCGAGGTCGAGCCCACCGAGCGGCTCTACGTGAAGCTCTCCGAGCTGACCAACCGGATGCCCATCGGCCGGCTCTACTGCGCCGACGACACCGTGTGGGCGTCCATCCCGGTCTTCGGCCGCAACTTCCAGGCCACCCACCTGATGCTCGCCGTGCAGGTGATGACGGGGCTCGCGGACGAGCTGGACGACCGGCTGCACGGCGAGTTCGGCGGCAAGCGCTTCTTCGGCGAGGGCGACAAGGCGGTCAGGCGCGACCAGGGTGAGCACCGCACCGGCATGTACCTCTGACAGCCGGAGCCTTCTCGGCTGAGACGGGTGGGGCCCGGAAACCCCGAGAAACCGGGCCCCACCCGCCGGGGAGGGAGAATCAGGTCACAGGAAGCCAGTCGAGGCTCCGGGCGGTGGTCGGATCGGTGGCCCGCAGGCCCGCGTCGGAGACGGTCCAGAGCACGTCACCCACCAGCAACGACCGGGTCACCGCGCCCGCCCTGCCGGGGTGGGACACCGTGCCGACCTCGCCGATGTCGCTCCCGAAGACCCGCAGCAGGCGTACGTCGTCGCCGACCGGGAGGGCGACCAGGCCGGTCTCCGGGCGGTGCAGGAAGGCGTGCGAGTCGTACTCCAGCGCGGAGTACTGCCCGGGCACGTGCCACTGGTCGAGCCGGGCCGGCCGGGCCGGGTCGCGGACGTCGAACAGGGAGACCTGGAGCCCCTGCGTCCGCCCCCGTCGGTCGGCCTCCTGGCCCACGCCGAGCAGCCGCCCGTCCGGCAGCGGGTGCAGGTACGCCGAGTACCCGGTGATCTTCAGCTCGCCGGTGACCCGGGGCGCGGTCGGGTCGGTCAGGTCGACCGCGTAGAGCGGGTCGGTCCGCCGGAACGTGACCACGTACGCGGAGCCGCCGAGGTAGCGCACCGAGAAGATCCGCTCGCCCGGGCCGAGGCCGGTGACCGCGCCGACCCGGGTCAACACGTCGCCGTCCCGGCGCAGCACGTGCACCCCGGACTCGGAGTTCGGGCGGGCGGCCCGGGGATCGCTGGTGGTGGTGGCGACCCGCAGATGCCCCTGCCACTCGGAGAGGGCGTACTGGTTGACGAGCGACCCCGGCACGGCGCCGGCGGCGAGGTAGCGGGGACGCCCCGGCGCGCCGGTGTCGAACTGGTAGATCTCGGTGACCTGTGCGCCCGCCGGCCGGTCCCAGCGCGGCCCGGCGGGCCGACCCGTGACCGGGCGTCTGCCCGCGAGGTAGAGGTTCGGGCCGGTGCCGTAGACCGTGGTCGCGTCGGCGGCGACGGTGACCGGGTCGCCGTCGCCGAGCCGGTCGACGGCCAGGTCGAAGCTCAGCACCGTCAACATCGACGTGCCGGACCAGGTGGACGGGCGGCTCAGCCGGTCGCAGCCGACCCGCCCGGTGTGCCGCTGGGCGCCGGCCGTCCACTCGTACGCCGGCAGCCACGCCTCCACCCCGGCCTGGTCGATGACCGCCCGGTTCGCCGCCGTCCGCGTCGCGTCGGTGCCGCGCTTCGCGTACGGGAACTTCAGCCGGGGCCGGGTGCGGACGACGACCCGCGCGGTGGACCCGGTCTGCCGGGCGTCGACCAGGCTCCCGTCCATGCGGTAGGTGCCGAGCACCCGCGGCGGACCTGCGAGGTCGACCAGGATCAGCCGCGGTGCGCCGGCGATCCGCGACCCGGCGAACTCCCTGGCCCCGCCGGCGCCCACCTGGGCCAGCACCAGTGCCCGGTCGCCGTGCAGCAGCAGGCTCTGCTGCCCCCATCCCAGCTCCGGCAGCGCCCCGGTGAGGTCGACCCGCCCGGTCTCCCGCCGGGCGGCCGGGTCCACCACCCGCAGCAGCCCCCGGCTGACCGTGACGATCCGCCGGCCGTCGGTCTTGACCAGGTCGGGCTCGTCCGCGCCGGCCTCGTGGTTGTTGGTGGTGGAGTGCTCGGGGGCGGCTGCCGCCTCCGCCCGCGCGGCGTCGGGGACCGCGCGGAAGGCGGCTCCCGTGCGCCAGCCGTTGCCGAAGCCCCACGGGCCGACGGACGCGCGGGCGGCGGCCCGCAGCCCGGCCAGCGCGTCGGCGCAGGAGTCGAAGGAAACCAGCACCGGCGCGGCCGGCAGGTGCCGTGGCGGCGGATCGCCGGGCAGCGGCGGAATCGCGCTCCCGCCGAGCAGGGTGAGGGCGGCCAGCGTGCCGGCCGCCAGGATGTGTGCTCCCCGTCTCATGGCCGGTTCGACGCGGCCGCGCGGCGTGTGGTTCCGACCCGCCCGGACCTTCCGCGCCGTTTTCCGCCGCGCCCCGGGGCCCGGTCGGCGCGGTCAGCCGCCGGAGGGCCCGACGCCGGGGGACTCGACCAGTCGGGAGAGCACGATCGTGCTGCGGGTGGAGGTCACGAAGGGCTCGGCCCGCAGCCGCTCCAGCGCCGCCTCCAGGTGCGCGATGTCGGCGGCCCGCAGGTGGACGAGCGCGTCGGCCTCGCCGGAGACCGTGTACGCGCCGACCACCTCCGGGTGCCGGCGGGTGGCGACCCCGATCTGGGCCGGGGTGGTCCGGCCCGCGCAGAACAGCTCGACGAAGGCCTCGGTGGTCCAGCCGACGGCGGCCGGGTCGACGACCGCCGTGAAGCCCCGGATCACCCCGGCGGCCCGCAGCCGGTCCACCCGTCTCTTGACCGCCGGGGCGGAGAGTGACACCCGTTGTCCGATGTCCGCGTACGAGGCGCGGGCGTCCGCGACGAGCAACGCAATGATCCGCTGGTCTACGGCATCTATCTGCAACGTTCCGCCTCTGGGAAGCAATGGTTGTGGCTGTTACCAAAGTTCAACGGTACCTACCCTTGGTCACCGTGAACCAGCAGCGAGTCCCGCGAAAGCGGACATATCTCATGTGCTCGCCCGAGCACTTCACGGTCGAGTACGCGATCAACCCGTGGATGGACGTCAGCACCCCGGTCGACCCGGAGCTGGCGGTCAAGCAGTGGGACCGGCTGCGGGAGACCCTGGTCGGCCTCGGCCACGAGGTGCACCTGCTCACGCCCGAGCGGGGCCTGCCCGACATGGTCTTCGCGGCCAACGGCGCGTTCGTGGTCGACGGCATCGTCTACGGCGCGCAGTTCAAGCACGAGCAGCGGGCCGCCGAGGCCGCCGCGCACCGGGCGTTCTACGAGTCGCGGGGCTGGCGGTTCATCGCGCCGAGCGAGACGAACGAGGGCGAGGGCGACTTCGCGTACCTGCCCGAGGCGCACGGCGGGCTGGTCCTCGCCGGGCACGGCTTCCGCACCGAACTGCCGGCCCACGCCGAGGCGCAGGAGGCGCTCGGCCGCCCGGTGGTGTCGCTGCGCCTGGTCGACCCGCGCTTCTACCACCTGGACGTGGCACTGGCGTCGATCGACGACGAGAACATCGTCTACTACCCGGGCGCCTTCTCGGCGGCCAGCCAGAAGGTGCTCGCCCAGCTCTTCCCCGACGCGGTGGTCGCGGACGACGAGGACGCGCTGGCCTTCGGCCTGAACCTGGTCAGCGACGGGCGCAACGTGGTGCTCAACAGCGAGGCGACCCGGCTGGCCGGGAAGCTGAAGGCGGCCGGCTACCACCCGGTCCCCGTCGAACTGGCCGAGTTGAAGAAGGGCGGCGGCAGCGTGAAGTGCTGCATCGCCGAACTGCGCCACTGAGCCGAGTCGCGCGAGGCGTACGACGAGGGGGCCGGTCTCCCGGGCGGGGAGGCCGGCCCCCTCGCGCGTGGTGCGGGGCGCTCAGCCGAGCGTGGCCAGCTCCGTGACCAGCACGTTCGACAGCACCTGGCCGTCGAGCTGCACCTCGCGCAGGTACCACTTCTGCTGCGGCGTGCGCGGCTGGTTGAACTGCCACACCCCGCGCGGGCTGTCGATCTGGCCGATCTTGCCGAGCGCCAGGTTGACCTGCTGCGGGTTGGGCGTCTCGCCGGCGATCCGGATGGCCTGGTCGAGCACCTGCGCCGCGTCGTACGAGGCCATGGCGTAGGTGGTGGGCGAGGTGCCGTGCTTCTTGCGGTACGCGGAGGCGAACCGCCGGTTGGCCGTGTTGTTCAGGTCGGCCGAGTAGTTCAGGGCGGTCTGGATGCCCGTCGCCTCCTCGGCCTTGACGCTCTCCAGGACCGTGCCCTCGGTGAGGAAGCCCGGGGCGTAGACCTTGCCGGTGAATCCCTCGATGCGGAGCTGCTTGATGAACTCGACCGCCGCCGGCCCGGCGTAGAAGCAGAACACGGCGTCGGGCTTGCGGCTCAGCGCCGTGCGGATGTCGGCCCGGTACGCGGACTTCGACGGGTTGGTGAAGACGCCCGTCCAGGTCACCGGGTCCTTGATGCGCGGGTCGGACTCGCCGAACTCCTGCTTGAAGCCCCGCACCACGTCCTGGCTGCCGGCGTTCTCCGGCACGACGATCGCCAGCCGCGCCGAGGATCCCAACTGCTCCCGCAGGTAGCGCCCCAGCGCCCGGCCCGCCTCGTCCAGCACGTACGACGTCCGCCAGATGTAGACGACGCTCTGGAGGCTGGTCGGCGAGGCGTTGGAGCCGATCAGCGGCACCCGGGCCTGCTCGACGGTGTCCCGGATGCCGAACATGACGTTCGAGTCGACCACGCCGGTGAGGGCGAGCACGCCCTGCTTCAGCAGCCCCTCGACGGCGGCCTTGCCGGTCTTCACGCTCTCGCCCTCGTCGGCGGTGAGCAGGGTGACCGGGTGCCCGCCCAGGCCGTTTCCGTTGAGGTCGAGGAAGAGCTGGAAGCCGTTGGTGATCTCGTCGCCGATCGCCTTGAGGCCTCCACTGGTGGGCGCGATGAGGCCGATCTTGATCGGGCTTCCGTCACCGGCCGCTTCGCCCTCGGCGGCATCGGTGCCACAGCCGGCGGCGAGGCCCGCCGTTCCGAGCGCGGCCAGCAGTTTGAGTGCCCGCCTGCGGTTCATCTGCGACACCGGGTTCCTTCCAGGGAGCGTTGCAGGGCGGATCGCGCCCCCTCGGCGTTCTACCGGGTCAGCGACGCTGCGTCAATGCCTAGCGATCTTCCAGCAGAGATCGAAGAGCAGCCGTGACCTCCGGCCATGCCGCCGACTCCGGATCGATTAGCCCGAAATGCTCGCATTCTGGCAGCTCAACGAGGCGGATGTCGCCACCTGCCGCCCGGCCGGCCGCGACGAACTCGCGGCTCATCGCCACCGGCACCTGCTCGTCCAGTACGCCGTGTATGACTACTGTCCGTGTCGGGATGGGCACCAGTGGCCGGGGATCGGCGGCGGCGTACCGGTCGGGGAGGTCGGCCGGGCCGCCGCCCAGCAGCGCGGCCACCGCCCCGACGTCCAGATCCAGCCGGTACGCCTCGGCGAGGTCCGACACCGGGGCCAGGGCCAGCACGCCCCCGACGGCGGCCGGGGCGGTCGCCGCCGCGTACAACGCCAGGTGCCCGCCGGCGGAGTGACCCACCAGGACCGGCGGCCCGGCGGCGACCCGCCCGGGCAGCGCCTCGGCCGCCAGCCGGGGCAGCTCCGTCACGCCGGTCAGCACGTCGGTCAGCGTCCCGGGCCAGCCGCCGCCCGGCTGCCCCGTCCTGCGGTACTCGACCTGGGCCACCGGGTGGCCGAGCGCGGCCAGCGCGGCGGCCAGCGGGTCGGTGTGCCGCCGGTCGTACTCGGCCCGCCAGAAGCCGCCGTGCACCACCACGACCAGCGGCCGGGCCGGACCGGGCCCGGCGGGTCGGCGCAGGTCGGCGACCTGGTCCGGGTGGTCGCCGTAGGAGACGGTGGCGTCCGGGGCCGGGGCGGGGCGGCTGAGCACGGCGCGCGGGTCGGCGGGCATGGCGCGACCGTAGCGCGGATCACCCGCCGATCCGGCGTCGGGGATCGGTCCCCGGGCGCGGTGTGTCGTGCGGCTGGGTAAAGATGGATCCCATGACCGAAGCGCACTCCGCTGGACAGAACGACGAGCCGGGCCAGGACGGCACCGGTCACTCCGGAACGGTGGTGGTGGTCGGCCCGGACGGGCGGCCGGTCGGCACCGTGCAGACCGACGAGGCCGCCGGCGAGGACCCCACCCGACTGGTCGAGCAGCCGGCCAAGGTGATGCGGATCGGCAGCATGATCAAGCAGCTGCTGGAGGAGGTCAAGGCCGCCCCGCTCGACGACGCCAGCCGGCACCGGATGCGGGAGATCCACGAGCGGTCGATCGTCGAGCTCAAGGAGGGGCTCGCCCCCGAGCTGCGGGACGAACTGGAGCGGATCTCCCTGCCCTTCACCGAGGAGAAGGCCCCCAGCGAGAGCGAGCTGCGCATCGCGCACGCCCAGCTCGTCGGCTGGCTGGAGGGCCTCTTCCACGGCATCCAGGCGGCCCTGGTCGCCCAGCAGATGGCCGCCCGGGTCCAGCTCGAACAGATGCGTTCGGGCCGGCAGGCGCTGCCCAGCGGCCCCGGCGGCGTGATGCCGGGCATGCCGGGCATGGGCCAGCCGCAGGGCGGCGAGGGGCACAGCACCGGCCAGTACCTCTGAGCGTGACGGCCGGCCGGGCCCCGGCCGGCCGTCAGCCCACCCCGAAGACCTTCTCCAGGTACGCCGCCACGCCGTCCGCCGAGTTCGCCGAGGTCACCTCGTCGGCGACCGCCAGGACGGCGCGGTGCGCGTTCGCCACCGCCACCCCCCGCCCGGCCCAGGTCAGCATCGGCACGTCGTTGGGCATGTCGCCGAAGGCGAGCACGTCCCGGGCGTCGATCCCGAGCCGGGCGCAGTACCACGCCAGCCCGGCCGCCTTGGTCACGCCCGCGGCGGAGATCTCCACCAGCCCCGAGTACGACGAGTGGGTCGCCTCGGCCAGCCCCTCCAGCGCCCCGGCGACCAGCGCGACGAAGGCGTCCGGGTCCTGGTCGGCGGCCCGGGCCAGCAGCTTCACCGCCGGCGCCGACAGCAGCTCCTCCGGGGTCTCGACCGCCCGGATCGCCTCGTGGTCGGCGTCCCAGCGCAGCGGGTAGTGCGCCTCGTGCCGCATCTGTCGGCTGTCGACGATCTCCACCGCGAAGCTGATGTCGGGCACCTCGGCGCGCAGCCGCCGGGCCACCTCGGCGAGCAGTTCCGGCGCGAGCGGGTCGGCCCGGAGCACCTCGTCGGCGCCCGGGTCGTAGACCACCGCGCCGTTGGCGCAGATCGCCGGCAGCGGCTCGGCGAGCTGGTCGTACACGAGCTTCAGCCAGCGGATCGGACGGCCGGTGACCAGCACGACCGGCGTGCCCCGCGCGGAGATCCGCGCCAGCACGTCGGCGGTGTGCGGGCTGAGCGTGCGGTCGTCCCGTAACAGGGTGCCGTCGATGTCGGTGGCGATCAGCCGAGGTGCTTCTCCCATCAGCGGGACAGTAGCCGATCGAGGTACACCGCCACCCCGTCGTCGTCGTTGCGCAGCGTCACCTCGTCGGCGACGGCGCGGACCGTCGGGTGGGCGTTGGAGACCGCCACCCGGGCCCAGCCGGCCCACGCGAACATCGGCAGGTCGTTGGGCATGTCGCCGAAGACCAGCACCTCGGCCGGGTCGACGCCGAGCCGCTGCGCCACGACGGCCAGCCCGGTGGACTTGTCCACCCCCGGCGGGCAGATCTCCACGAAGCCCAGCCCCGCCTGGGTGAGCGTGGCGACCTCCGGCGGGACGACCTCCCGGGCGACGGCGAGCAACTCGTCGACGTGGTGGTCGGCGGTCCGGACGAACGCCTTGATCACGTCACAGGAGAGGCACTCGGCGCGGCTGCGCGCCTCGAACGCGTCCTGGTAGGGCCAGCTCGGGTGGTAGTCGCCCCAGAGCGGCGCGTCGTGCTCGTCCGACGCCTCGACCATCACCGTCAGCGGCCCGACCGCCACCTCCAGGTCGGCGAGCAGCGTGGCCAGCACCTCGGCGGGGAGGCGCTCGTCGCGCAGCACCACCGGCCCGGCCGGGTCGCTCTGGTCGACCACGCGACCGCCGCCCGCCATCACCAGGAAGTCGGCGGCGCGGATGTCGTTGCGGGTGAGCTCGGCCAGTCGGGGACCGCGGCCGGTCGCGCCGACCACCGGGATCCCGGCGGCGCGCACCCGGTCCAGCACCCCGTGGGTGTACGCGGAGACGGTCTCGTCGCTGCGGACGAGCGTCCCGTCGAGATCGGTGGCGATCAGCTTGGGCAGGCCCGGGCGGGTCATTGTTCCTCCTTTGCCCGCCGCCGCCGCAACCAGCCGTTTCGGTCGTCGGTGCCTCGACCCTGAGTGACGGCGGGCAGCAACCGTACCTCGCGCGGCAGGTACCGACCATTGCCTTTGGGCGAAGTCGGTGCCAACGGACGACGGCCCGTCGGTGTCCCTGTCCCGGTCCGGCGGGGCGGCCGTACGGTGGGCGGATGGGAGAGCGGGACTGGCCGGTGGCGGAGATCATCGGCACGGAGCGGCTGCTGCTGGAGCCCCTCCGTGTCGACCACGCCGAGGAACTCGCCCCGCTCCTCGACGACCCGGCCCTGCACGAGTACACCGGCGGCAGCCCGGCGGCCCCCGAGCAGCTGCGGGAGCGCTACCGCCGGCAGGCGGCCGGGCGGTCCCTGGACGGCGGGGAGGGCTGGCTCAACTGGGTCGTGCGGCACCGGGACACCGGCGACGCGGTCGGGACCGTGCAGGCCACCGTGCGGCTCGACGGCGACCGGCCGGTCGCCGAGCTGGCCTGGGTGGTCGTGGCACCGCAGCAGGGCCGCGGCTACGCCGGCGAGGCCGCGGCCGGCATGGTCGGCTGGCTGGCGGAGCAGGGCATCGCGGCGCTCGTCGCGCACGTGCACCCCGACCACCGGGCCTCCGCCCGGGTGGCCGAGCGGCTCGGCCTGCGCGCCACCGACGAACTGGTCGACGGCGAGGTCCGCTGGGCCGCCCCCTGAGCGGGCCGGGTGCCGGAGCGCGCCGGGTGCGGCTGCGGACCGGGTGGGAGGGCGCGGCGGACGGCCGGGTCAGTCCCGGGGCTCGGGGCGGGCGAAGGGGATGGCCGGCCCGACGGTGAGGTCGGCCGGTGGGGGCAGCGCGTCGTCCTCCAGGTCCCGGGCCCTGAGACTCCGGTGGCGCCGGTCGACCGGCTCCCCCTCGTCGGCGGGCGCTCCCTCGTCGGCGGCCTCCTCGCCCGGCACGGCCGCCCCGACCGGGGCCAGCTTCAGCGCCGCCGCGAAGAGCACGCACGCGACGGACGCCGCCACCAGGCCCCGGCCGTACTCGATCCGGAACCCGTCGTCCGTCGAGTAGAAGAAGACGCGCTGGCCCGCCTTGTCGAGCGAGGCGGCGGTCGCGGCCAGCAGCGCCAGCAGTGCCCCGGCCAGGGTCAGGCCGGCGAGCCGGACGTTGCGCCGCACCGCAGCGGTGCCGCGCAGCGCGAGCGCCACCGCGCAGACCAGCGCCAGCAGCCCGACCAGGTAGCCGACCCCGAAGCCGCCGATGTCGGACACCCCGCCCGGCACCCGCACCGGCGTGTTGCCCTGCGGGCCGGCGTTGGGGATCGTCATCACCTGCCACTCGCCGAGCAGCGAGGCGACCGCGGCCACCGCGCCCAGCGCCGCCAACAGCGGCGGCAGCCGGTGGTCCCGGCCCAGGCCGGAGAGCGTACGCCCGAGCCGGCCCGGCGGGGCCGCCTCCGCCCCGCCCCACTCCACGACGGCGGTGCCGTCGGACCGGTGGTCCTGGCGGGGAATGGGGAGATCCTGGGACATCGGCCACCCTTCCGCGTTCGCGGGCCTGAGCCGAATCATGACACAGTACGCACCCGGGGACGCGGAGCGTGAACGGTCGCCGGTGAGTGCCCTTTCCGATAGCGTCGAGGGCATGCCTATCCGTACCGCTTCCGCACGTTGGCAGGGCAACCTCACCGAGGGGTCCGGCACGGTCCGCACCGGCAAGGGCGGGCTGGAGGGTAACTACTCCTTCAAGTCGCGTTTCGAGGAGGGTGAGGGCACCAACCCGGAGGAGCTGGTCGGCGCCGCGCACGCCGGCTGCTTCTCCATGGCGTTCTCCAAGGCCCTCGCCGAGGCCGGCTCGCCGCCCTCCTCCGTGGAGACCACCGCCAAGGTCCACCTGGACAAGACCGACGCCGGGTTCACCGTCACCCGGATCGAGCTCGACACGGTCGGCGACGTGCCGGGCATCGACGAGGCGCAGTTCACCAAGCTCGCCGAGACCGCCAAGGAAAACTGCCCGATCTCCCGGCTGCTCTCCCCGGGCGCGCAGATCACCCTGACCGCCCGCCTCGCCTCCTGACCGCCTCCTCCGTCGGCGTACGCCTCCACGGGGAGCCACCCTCCCGGTGGAGGCGCGCCGATCTTGGCCGGGCCGCGCGGGCCACGCCGTCAGGCAGAATGGGCGGGTGCCGGTGGAGATGAGCCGCGAGCGCTTCGAGGAGCTGGTCGGCGACGCGCTCGACGAGGTGCCCGAGGAACTGCTCGCCCTGATGAGCAACGTCGTGATCCTGGTGGAGGACGACCCGCCACCCGGCGAGGACCTGCTCGGCCTCTACGAGGGCCACGCCCTCACCGAGCGGGGCTGGGACTACTCCGGCGTGCTGCCAGACCGCATCCTCATCTACCGCAACCCGATCCTGCGCCTGTGCGACGACGACGAGGACGTGGTGGACGAGGTCGCGGTGACGGTGGTGCACGAGATCGCCCACCACTTCGGCATCGACGACGAGCGGCTGCACGAGCTGGGCTGGGGCTAGCGGGCGCGCGACCGATGCCACCACCGGCGGGCGGGCCGGGGGGCCGCGCCGACCGGCGGGTGGGCCGGGCCGGTCGGCCGGTGGTCGACGGTTGCGTCGTACGCCTACCGTCGGTCCAGGCGTCGCGAAATCAGGAGGCACTTCCATGCGCAGCGAGCTCTTCTCCGCGGAGAACCTGGAGAAGGAGTCCGCGCAGCCCGGCATGCGGCTGCAGAACTCCAAGATGTTGAAGATCGAACTCAACGGCGAGGCGATGGCCCGCGTCGGGTCGATGGTCGCCTACCAGGGGCAGGTGCAGTTCCAGGCGCTCGGCTCCGGGGGGCTCGGCAAGTTCCTCAAGCAGAAGCTGACCGGCGAGGGCGTCCCGCTGATGAAGGTCACCGGCCGGGGTGACGTCTTCCTCGCCGACTTCGCCAAGGACGTGCACATCATCGACCTGGAGCCGGGCGACGCGCTCTCCATCAACGGCTCCAGCGTGCTGGCGTTCGACTCCACCCTCCAGTACGACATCCGGATGGTCGGCGGGGCCGGCATGGCCTCCTCGTCGGGCCTGTTCAACTGCGTCTTCACCGGCCACGGCCGGATCGCCATCACCACCAAGGGCGCGCCGGTCGTGCTCAACGTCGACGCTCCCACCTACGTCGACCCGCAGGCGGCGGTCTGCTGGTCGGCCAACCTCCAGACCGGCTACCACCGGGCGGAGCAGCTCGGCCTCGGCACGCTGCTCGGCCGGCGCACCGGCGAGGCGTTCACGATGAGCTTCGCCGGCCAGGGCTTCGTCGTCGTGCAGCCCTCCGAGGAGCCGCCGATCATGGGCAGCGGCGCCCAGGAGCAGCAGGGCGGTCTGCTCGGCGGCCTGCTCAGCTGACCCGCGCCCCGCACGCGCACCGCCCCCGCCCGCGTCTCGCCCGGCCCCGCCGGGTCCGCCGCGATCGGGGGCGGTGTCGTCAGGTGAGGTCGCCGGCGCGCAGGCGGGCCAGCCAGGCGGCGGCGTCGGCGTAGTCGGCGTCCGAGAGGCCGGGCGGCGCGGGGACCGGCCGGTCGCCCGCCGCCGCGGTCCAGCGGTGCCGGGGGTACGAGCCCAGGAAACGCACGTCGGCACAGACCCGGCGCAGCCCCTGCAACGCCTCCCCGAGCCGGACGTCCGCAACGTGCCCGGTGCAGTCGAGGAAGAAGACGTACCGGCCGAGCGCCTCGCCGGTCGGGCGGGACTCGATCCGGCTCATGTTGACGCCCCGGACGGCCAGCTCCATCAGCACCGCCAGCAGCGCGCCCACCCGGTCGTGGGCGATGTAGACCGCCAGCGAGGTGACGTCGTCGCCGGTCGGCGGCGGGGGCGGGCCGGGGCGGGACACCAGCGCGAAGCGGGTCACCGCGTCCGGGTGGTCGGCGATCTTGTCGGCGAGCACGTCGAGCCGGTGCCGGGTGGCCCCGATCGGGGCGCAGATCGCCGCGTCGTACTCGCCGGCGGCGGCGCCGGCCGCGGCCGCGCCGTTGGAGAGCACGTCGACCACGACCGCGTCCGGCAGGTGGGCGCGCAGCCAGCCCCGGCACTGGGTGGACGCCTGCGGATGGGCGGCGACGCTGCGGACGGCCGCGAGCGCCGTGCCGGGCCGGGCGGCGAGCACGAACTCGACCGGCAGGATCACCTCACGGGTGATCACCAGAGGTTCCCCCTCGGCCAGCTCGTCCAGGGTCACCCCGACCGCGCCGCCGATCGAGTTCTCCAGCGGCACCAGGGCGGCGTCCGCCTCCCCGGCCCGTACGCCGTCCAGCGCCTCCGGCACACTGCGGGCCGGTGCGCGGCTGCCCCGTTCGGCGGCGGGGATGGTGTTCAGCGCCTGCTCGGCGAAGGTGCCCTCGGGCCCGAGGTAGACGAAGCGCGTCGGCGGTGTTCCCGGCATGGCGACAGCCTACGCACCCGGTACGCCCGTCGACCCGCCGTCGCAGACCAGGGTTCGGATGCCGGGCGGCCCGGCGGCCCGGACCTCGACCGTGCAGACGTCGGTGCCGGCGGTGACCAGCCGCGGAGCGCTCGCCCGGCCCTCGGTGACCACCTGGAGGTCCTCGTGCCCGGTCACGTCGAGCACCGTGTAGTGCCATCCGCCGGCGCAGAGCGGGCCGGTCCGCACCCGCACCCGGGCGCCGCCCGGGAGCACCCCGCCCCGGCCGCGCACCAGGTCGACGACCCGCTTCCCGGAGGGGCCGTCGGTGCACGGCACCGCGACCAGGCCGGAGTCGGCGGTCGGGGTGGCCGCCCCGGGCAGGCCGGTGGGCGGGGGCGGGGTCGGTGCGAAGGTGGGTGTGCCGGCCGGGCTCGGGGCGGCGCGGGTCGGGACGGTGGTGGGGGCGGTGTTCCGCAGCGCGGGCGGTGTGCCGCAGCCGGCCAGCGGCACCGCGACCAGCAGCACGGCGGCCAGGAGCCGGCCGCGCCGGGCGGGGCGACCGGTCGGGTGGTCGGGGGCGGCGGGGCGCGAGGGGGTGGGCGGCACGGGCCGATCCTCGGGACATCGGGGAGCGTCGCTGCGGCCGGGAGGCCGAGCCCATCCTAGGAGGAACCGGCGGCCCGGGTGAAGGTCAGGCGAGGACCCGGTGGCCGGCCCGCTCCAGCGCGGCGGTCGCCTCGCCGAGGCGTACCGAGGGAACCAGCAGGTAGTCGGTGTCGTACGTCGAGAACGCGACCACGCTGACCCGGGCGGCGGCGAGCGGGTCCACCAGCGCGGCAAGGGTGCCGCTCACCGCCAGGTCGAGCGGCCCGGCGACCCACAGGCAGCGCCAAACCGTCTCCGTGGCGGCCTGCTCCGGCACCCGGTCGGCGGGGCAGATCAGCGAGATCCCGTCGGCGGTCCAGCTCACCGTGACGACGTCGCCGCCGCTCAGCCCGCCCGTCAGCTCGGGCGGCAGGGCGGAGCCGGCGGCCATCCGGCACACGGCGTACTCCCCTGGCAGCAGAGCGATATCGAGCATGAGGGCACCTTACGGCCTCGGAGAGCGCCCGCCCCAGATTCGCCGTGTGCGGCGAACACCACATCCCGCCGCAGGTCAGACCTCGGAGAAGAACGTGAGGGAACCGGCGACCGAACCGTCGGTGAGCACCGGGGTGGAGATCGCGTCCACGGTCGAGTCCGGCCCGTCGGCCGCCGCTCCCTGGACCCGGAGCAGCCCACGGGCGAGGCGCCCGGAGGAGAGGGCGAGCAGTGGCGGGATCTTGTCGAGTTCCTGCTCGGTCAGCTCGCGCGGGTTGGCGGTGAAGTCGAGCAGCCGGAGCCCGCCGTCGAGCAGCGGCAGCCCGACCACGTCCTCCGGGGTGCCCAGGCAGAGCAGTTCACAGCCCGAGGCGGAGACGGCGATCACCCTCGTCTCGGCGTCGATCAGCAGGCACGGCTCGTCGGCGTGGGAGACGGTCGACGACCACTGCCCGAAGTTGTCGGACCCCAGCCCTGTCGATGTCCCCGCCGCCGGCACGAACACTTCAGAGAGCGAGAGTTCGACGTGGGCCACCGCGCCTCCTATGTACACCGACGGTCTGTCCACGCTAGCCGGTCGCCGCGGATGTCGCCGACCGCGCCGCGGTCACCGGGCCGCCGGTGTGACGGGGTGCCCCGACCGGGCGGCCGGCGACGGCGCGACCGACGGGTGCCAGACCGGCATCCGGGCCGCGTGGCGTCGCCGGTGACGTTACCGCCGGCCGGCCGGCTTGTCAGCGGCCGTTCGGCCGTCCTCGTACCACCGGTAGTCGGCGGCCGGCCGGTAGGCGCCGTTCATCCAGGTGCCCGGGTGCTGGGCGACCCGGGACAGCTTCTCGGCGGTGGCCGGGCTGATCCGGCTGCCCCCGGCGACGAGCAGGCGGTCCAGCTCGCGGTGGGTGGCCATGAGGCAGTCCTTCGGCAGGCCGTAGACGCTGATGACGCCGGAGCCGACGAACGTCAGCACCGGTGTCACCGGGATCGGCAGCCCCACCGCGTCGGAGAGCGCCTTGCTGGCGCGCTTGGCGTCGCGGCGGGCCTCCGCCACATAGGGCGGTCGCTTGCCGTTGATCTGCACCACGTCGCCGGCGACGAGCACCCGGGCCCGGCCGTGGTCGGCGATGGTGACCGCGAAGAGCCCGCTCGGCCCGATGGCGAGGAAGCCGGCGCGTTCGTCGCGCTCGTGGTCGAGCAGCAGGTCGGAGACGTCCGTGCGGGGCCACTCGATGACGTGCCATGCGGGCCCGAGGTGGTCGAGCTGGCCGAGCGCCCGCGCGCCGGCGGCCTCCAGCCGGCGGGCGCCCCGCTCGGCCCGCCGACGGCGGGCCCACTCCAACGGGGACGGACGGACCGGCGCGAGCACCCCCGGCGACTCCACGCGGGGATGTGGCACTGCCGCCGCGGGCGGCAGTGCCCGGGCGGACGGTACGGCTCGACGAGCGGGAAAGACAGTCATCGCGACCTCCGGCAAAAGGTCCCTCGAAGTTATGTCCTCACTACCCTACGTTGCCAGTCCCCCGTGTCGGCAAGTTGGAACGCCGGAGTGAGTGCGGATGAATGCCATATTCATCCACCACTGTTTTATCGGATGCCGCCAAACCCTGCCCTACGCTGCGATGGTGACCCACTACGTGGACAGTGAAGTCGGCCGGCTCGGCACCGTGCTGCTGCACCGGCCCGGCCCGGAACTCGCCCGGCTCACCCCACGCAACAACGACTCGCTGCTCTTCGACGCCATCCCCTGGGTGGGGCGCGCCCAGGAGGAGCACGACGCCTTCGCCGGCGCCCTGCGCGAGCGCGGGGTCGAGGTGCTCTACCTCGCCACCCTGCTGGCCGAGACGCTCGCCGTGGCCGACGCGCGGGCCGAGCTGACCGAGGAGGTGCTGCGCTCGCCCCGGCTCGGCGACTCGCTGCGCGCCCGGGTCGCCGACCACCTCGCGTACCTCGACCCGGCCGCGCTCGCCGACGTGCTCATCGCCGGGCTGGCCCACGAGGAACTGCGGGTCAGCCGGGAACGGCCGGGCGGCCTGGTCTACACCCTGATGGACCGGCACGACTTCGTCATCGACCCGCTGCCCAACCTGCTCTTCACCCGGGACTCCTCGCTCTGGATCGGCGACCGGGTCGGGGTGACCAGCCTGGCGATGCCCGCCCGGCGGCGGGAGACCACGCTGACCGATGCGATCTACCGGCACCACCCGCGCTTCGCCGGCACCGAGTTCGTCTACCACCCCGAGCTGGAGCACCTGGAGGGCGGCGACGTGCTGCTGCTCGCGCCCGGGGTGCTGGCCGTCGGCGTGGGCGAGCGGACCACCCCGGCCGGCGCGGAACGCCTCGCCCGGCAGGTCTTCGCCGCCGGGCTGGCGCACACCATCCTCGTCGTGCCGATCGCCCAGGAGCGGGCGACCATGCACCTGGACACCGTCTGCACGATGGTGGACGTCGACGCTGTGCTGATGTATCCGAACGTCGCCCACACCCTGTCGGCGTACACGGTGATCGCCGGAGCGGACGGGGAGGACCCGCGGGTGGACGGTCCGGCGCCGTTCCTGCGGGCCGCCGCCGACGCGATGGACCTGGCCCAGCTCCGGGTGATCGACACCGGCCTGGACCCGGTCACCGCGGAACGCGAGCAGTGGGACGACGGCAACAACACCCTCGCCCTCGCGCCCCGGCTCTGCGTGGGCTACGAACGCAACACGGAGACCAACGCGCAGCTGGAGCGGGCCGGCATCGAGATCATCCCGATCGCCGGCTCCGAACTCGGCTCCGGCCGGGGCGGGCCGCGCTGCATGTCCTGCCCCCTGGTCCGCGAGCCGCTGGCCGGGTAAGGAAGGGCACCTTCCTAACGCTTACGGTAGAGGAAGGGGCCCTTCCTAACACCTCGGGCGCCGCCGGGCCACGGCACTGCCGGGCGCCCC
Source organism: Micromonospora sp. NPDC023814 (assembly GCF_040639595.1). Lineage (NCBI taxonomy): Bacteria > Bacillati > Actinomycetota > Actinomycetes > Micromonosporales > Micromonosporaceae > Micromonospora > Micromonospora sp. NPDC023814. The sequence continues at coordinate 1,020 of NZ_JBFAAF010000026.1, read as the reverse complement.
GCAGCGTCGGCGGGGGCGTGGCGGCTCAGCGCAGGGTGAGCTGGCGGCCGAGCAGGCCGTGCCGGGCGCGCCGACCGGCGGCGTCAAGCGGGGCGGGGTCGGCGAGCGCCTCGGCGTACCGCTTGGCGAACTCGGCGACCGGCTGCTCCCAGTCGGCAGCCGGGACGTCCTCGGGCAGGTCCCAGACCGGCACCAGCCGACCGTGCGCCCGGAACATGCCGGCGAACCGGGTGTTCTCGCCGAGCGTCAGCGTGCCGGCCACGCTCAGCCGGGCCAGCGCGTCCAGCGCGGCGTCCTCGTCGTCGGGCAGTACCCAGCGCACGTGCGCCTTCTCCGGCACCTGGCACCAGTACGCGGCCCGGGCGGCGGCGAGCCGCACGGTCGGGTAGATCGCGGCGTTCGCGCGTTCCAGGGACGCCTGTACGTTCGGGTCGTCGCCGGCCCCCGGGTCGAGCCAGAACTCGAACCCGTCGTGCATCGTGATCTCCAGCGGACCGTCGACCAGGACGTCCTGTAGGCGGGGGCCCGGTCCGGGCAGCGGCGGCACGGCCACCGGGCTGCCCGGCTCGGCCCGCAGCGCGCAGAGCAGCGCCTCGGCCAGGTCCCGGGAGACGTCGCCGGACTGCTGGTGGCGCTGGAGCCCGACGAGGACCCGGCCGTCCGGTTTCGTCACGGCCGGGGCGGCCATCGGCAGCACGGTGGCGAGGACGACCTCGCGGTCACCGAACTCCTCGACCAGGGCGGGGGCGAGCCGCAGCGGCGCGGACGCGGCCGGCACCAGCTCGCGCAGGGCGATCCACTCCGGCTCGTCGGTCAGCCCCTCGAACGGTCGGGGCACGAAGATGTCGCGCACCTTCTCCCGCTTGGGGGTGGCTTCGGCGGCCCGCTGGCTCTTTCGACGCTTGCTCACGGCGACACAGCCTAGTACGGCAGCCGCCATTGGCCGTCTGACCTGGTGGGATGCGGTGGGGGTGTGCAACGTGGACGCAGCCGCCTGTCGATCATGTGTTTGTGAGGACA